>NZ_JAVRHI010000451.1:0-3668 GCF_034105845.1 Streptomyces sp. CRN 30
GGCGCCCACCCCTGAAGGGTGGGCGCCTCCGCACATACGGGGGTCAGGACCGCCGTCGTCAGTCGCCGATCAGCGCGTCCACGAAGCCCTCGGGCTCGAACGGCGCCAGGTCGTCGGCGCCCTCGCCCAGCCCGATCAGCTTGACCGGCACGCCCAGCTCACGCTGGACGGCGACCACGATGCCGCCCTTGGCCGTGCCGTCCAGCTTGGTCAGCACGATGCCGGTGATGTCGACGACCTCGGCGAAGACCCGGGCCTGGATCAGACCGTTCTGGCCGGTGGTGGCGTCGAGGACCAGCAGCACCTCGTCCAGCGGGGCGTGCTTCTCCACGACCCGCTTGACCTTGCCCAGCTCGTCCATGAGGCCGGTCTTGGTGTGCAGCCGGCCAGCGGTGTCGATGAGCACCACGTCGGAGCCCAGCTCCTTGCCCTCCTTCACCGCGTCGAACGCGACGGAGGCCGGGTCGCCGCCCTCGGGACCGCGCACGGTGTGGGCGCCGACCCGCTCGCCCCAGGTCTGGAGCTGGTCGGCGGCGGCGGCGCGGAAGGTGTCCGCGGCGCCCAGGACGACGCTGCGCCCGTCGGCGACCAGGACGCGGGCGAGCTTGCCGGTGGTGGTGGTCTTGCCGGTGCCGTTGACCCCGACGACCATCACGATGCCGGGCTTGCCCGTGGCGGGCTCGGTCTTGACCTCGCGGTCCAGGTCGGCACCGACCAGCGTGATCAGTTCCTCCCGCAGCAGCCCCCGCAGCTCCTGCGGGGTACGGGTGCCCAGCACGCGGACACGCTCGCGCAGCCGCTCGACCAGCTCCTGGGTGGGCCGCACGCCGACGTCGGCGGTGAGGAGCGTGTCCTCGATCTCCTCCCAGGTGTCCTCGTCGAGGTGCTCGCGGGAGAGGAGCGTGAGCAGGCCCTTGCCGAGCGCGTTCTGCGAACGGGAGAGGCGGGAACGGAGCCGGACCAGACGGCCGGCGGTGGGCTCGGGGACCTCCAGCTGAGGTACTTCGAGCTCTTCGACGACGGGCGGCTCGGCGACGGTGGCCGTACCGCCGTCCGGGAGGTCGACCTCCTCTATGGTCCGGCGCGCTTCGTCGCGCGGCGTCTCGGCCTCGTCGCCGACACGCGGTTCGGTCGGAGGGGCGGTGATGTCGGGCGTGGCGGGAGGCGGCTTCGGCAGCTGCTTCTTGCGGCGGCTGCCGACGACCAGCCCGCCGAGCGCGCCGATCACGACCACGGCGATGACTACAGCAAGGATGACGATTTCCATAACGCCCCCAGTATCAGTCATGGCCCCGATCGGTCAGAGGTGCGCGGCGCCGCCGTTCTGTGGCTTCCTCCTAGGGACAAAGGCCACTGGAGGGGCGAGGTGGTAGCAAAGTACGATGGAACGGCCGCATTGACGCGCGTAGAGTCCCCGACCGCCCTCCCTTTCCGTGAGGTGCGGAACCCCCACGAGGCACGGACCCCCACCATGAGCGAAACCGCCGCGACCGACGGCGCCCTGGAGACCCGCGGCATCGAGCAGGTGCCCGACGCCGAACGCACCGCCCGCGTCCGCGGGCTCTTCCCGACCTGGGTCGGGGCCAACATCAGCGTGTTGCTCCTCACCATGGGCGCGAGCCTCGTCGTGGTGCACCGCATCGACTTCTGGCAGGCGCTGGTCGTCGCGGCGTGCGCGCCCCTGCTGTCGTACGGCCTGGTCGGGCTCATCGGCATCGCCGGCAAGCGCGGCGGTGCGCCCGGGATGGCGCTCTCCCGCGCGGTGTTCGGGCAGCGGGGCAATCTGCTGCCCGGCGCGCTGATCTGGGTCGCGCGCTGGGGCTGGGAGACGATCAACGCGGTGACCGGCGCGTACGCGCTGCTCAGCGTGTTGGACATCCTGTTCGGGGTGCGGGCCAATCCCTTCCTGGACCTGGTGACGCTGCTCGCCTTCGTCGTCGCGACGTTCGCGATCTCGGGGCTGGGCATCAACGCGGTGCAGAAGTGCAACAAGTACGCGGCGTACCTGTTCGGCGCCTTCTCGCTGCTGGTCCTCGGCTATCTGATCGCCGAGACCGACTGGTCCGGGGTCTTCGGCCGGCCCTCGGGGTCGGTCGCCGCGATGGTCACGGGCATCGGTCTGATCGCGGCGGGCGGCGTCAGCTGGATTCCGTCGGCGCCCGACTTCACCCGGTACCTGCCGCGCACGGCCTCCGCGAAGGGGATCGTGGGCGTGACGGTGGGCGGCGCCGCGATCGTCGTCCTGCCGATGGTGCTGATGGGCGCGGTGATGGCCGTCGCGACACCGGACCTCGCGTCGGCGGCCGACCCGGTCGCGTTCCTCGGCGAGATCCTGCCGACCTGGATCGCGGTGCCGTACCTGCTGATCGCGCTCGTCGGCATGCTGCTGATCAACGCGATGTCGATGTACTCGGCGGGCTTCACCGCGCAGACCCTCGGCTTCAGGGTGCCGCGCCACTGGGCGGTGTCGGTGAACGCGGTGATCTCCCTGGTCTTCGGCGGTGTGCTGATGCTGGCGGCGACGAGCTTCGTGGGCTCCTTCACCGCGTTCCTGTCGCTGCTGGCGGTCGCCTTCTCCGCGTGGGTCGGCGTCTTCGGCGCGGACATGCTGCGCCGCCGCGAGTACGACGGGACGGCGCTGTCCGACACCGGGCGCACCAGCGCGTACTGGTACCGGGGCGGCTTCTCCCCCGCCGCCGTGTCCGCGTGGGCGATCGGCCTGGTCGCGGGGCTGCTCTTCACCGCGTCCGACTGGTTCACCGGCCCCCTGGCCGGCAACAACGTCATCGGCGAGTACGGCCTCGGCTGGGTGGCGACCATCCTGGTCTCGGGCCTGCTGTACGTGGTGCTGCCGAAGCCGGCGGTGGTGGCGAAGCCGGCAGTGGTGGCGGGGGCGTCGTCGTCGGCGGCGTAGAGGCTGGCGGGCCGGCGGCGTAGAGGCTCGCGGGTCGGCGCGGAGGGCCGACGAGTCGGCGTCGAGGGGCTAGGGTCGCCGCCCCCGTCCGCGCCTGCGGCAGGGGCCGTCCGGTACGGGCCCTCAGCCCCGGCGTGGGACCATGCGCGCCCAGCCCCACGCACCGCGCCCGGCCCGGAGAAGACCGCCGCCCCCGTCCGGCGGCGGGCCGGAACGGGGGCGGCGGTACGACACGGGGAGAGGGGCAGCGGGGACTTGGCTCCTCCCCCCGGGCTTCGGGGGGCCTCAGCCCATTTCCTCCAGCGTCTTGCCGTTCGTCTCCTTGACGAACTTGAGCACGAAGGGGATGGAGAGCGCGGCGAAGACGGTGTAGATCACGTAGGTCGCGGAGAGGTTCCAGTCGGCCAGCGAGGGGAAGCTCGCGGTGATGGCCCAGTTGGCGATCCACTGCGCCGAGGCGGCCACACCCAGGGCTGCGGCGCGCAGCCGGTTGGGGAACATCTCGCCGAGCATGACCCAGACGATGACGCCCCAGGACAGGGCGAAGAAGAGGACGAAGACGTGGGCGGCGATCAGTGCCACCCAGCCCTGCGTGGCGGGGAGTTTGCCGTCGACGAGGTGGGCGGAGAAGGCCCAGGCCTCCAGGGCCAGGCCGACGACCATGCCGACGGAGCCGATGATGGCCAGCGGCTTGCGGCCGACCCGGTCCACGAAGATCATCGCGATCACGGTGCCGACGATGTTGATGATCGAG
>NZ_JAVRHI010000452.1:0-5297 GCF_034105845.1 Streptomyces sp. CRN 30
CCTCAGCCGCAGCCGGAACTGGAGGCGGCACCGGCACCGGCACCCGTGGCGCAGGCCGCCCGCGCCGCCGAGCCGATACCGCTGACGAAGGGCGCGGCCCCGCAGCCTCCCACGACCGCGGCGCAGGCTCCGGCCGCCGCCGCCGTGCAGGAGCCCGCCCCGGCGCAGGACCCCACCACCGCCCCGGGCCCCGCCACCGCCCCGGCCCAGGCCCCGGGTCTTCCCCAGCACCCTGCTCAGCCCTCCCAGCCCTCCCAGCCCTCCCAGGCTCCTCAGCCGTCCCAGCCCGTCCAGCCGGAGGGTGTGGAGCACGCGCAGGAAGCGGTGGCGGAGGCGAAGGCGGTGGAGGGCCAGAGCCCGTGGTTCGCCGCCCCGACCCCGCAGCAGATCACGTACCAGGGCGGGTACGACCCGTCGTACAACCCCGAAGAGCAGTACGAGCAGTGGTACGAGGAGCAGCAGCCGGAGCAGTACCAGCCGGCCCCCTCGTCGGAGGAGACGGGCAGCTTCCCCATCCCGGCGGGTCCCGGCCGTACCCGTCAGCTCGGCGAGGGCGGCGTACCGCAGCCGCAGGCCGAGGTGCGGGCCGGTCAGCTGCCCATCCCCGGTCCCCGCGCGGAGTCGGCGCCGGCGGCCGTGCCGGACGAGAAGGCCGAGGAGGAGGCGTACTACCAGGTGTTCCGCCAGTCGATAGACGGCAGCCTGCCCACGCCGAAGACCCTCGGCGACAACATCGAGGCGACGTACGGCACGAAGCTCAGCCCGAGCGCCCTGAAGACCCTCTCGGACCGTTTCCAGGCCCGCTTCAACGCGGAGCTGGAGGAGGACCACATCGCGTGACCGCCCGGAGTACGGGAACGGGGGCGTCCGGTGTTCACCGGGCGCCCCCGTCGTCTTCTCACCCGGGGACGTCCCGGAACCCTCCTACCGCGCCGCGTACCCGAAGCGGGTGCCGGCCGACGGCAGGCCGCCCTGGCCGGGCTGGTAGGTGGTGACCGGGGCGACGGTGCCACCGGCGGTCACGTTGGACAGCGGCAGGGCGTGGAGCGCGCCATGGGTGCTCGGGCCGTACGCCATGCCGACGTACAGGTGGGTGCCGGTGTAGTGGATGCTCCGGCCCAGGTACTGGTTGGTGCCGGGGGTGCCGGGGATGCCGTCGCCGTCGCCGGCCTCGATCCACCTGTCGTGGGCACCGGGCGCGCCCAGGAGGGAGAAGGTCTGGATCGCGCCCGCGTTCGCCACCGCGCCGAGGGCCTCGTTCGGCACGCCGACGGCCAGCTTCAGCGTCGCCGTGGTGCTCACCGCGCGCGGCGCGGTGTTGACGGCCGACAGGGTCGAACCGAAGCGGTCGCCGGCCTCGGCGGTGCCGGACACGTCGTCGTCGGAGGTACCCGACGAGAATCCGTGGAGCTGGGTGTAGGTGCCGGAGGCGGTGATACGGAAGGTCTGGACCATGCCTGCGTCGGCCTTGTCGACGCCATCGATGGCCAGGTCCTCACCGGGCGAACCGACCGCGAGGATCGACTCGTCCGCGGTCGCGGCGCCCGACGGGCGGTGCGTCGCCAGAGCCACGGACCTGCCGAACTCGTCACCGGGCTCCGCGCCGCCGCCGACCGTGTCGAGGTCCTGGTCGAGGGCGAACAGCGGGGTGGGACGGTTCTCCGCGTTCAGCGTGTGGCTGAAGACCGCCACGGTGCCCGCGTCCGCGTCGGTGCCGATGGCCTCGCCCGGGGCGCCGACCGCGAAGTGGTTGGCGTCGGCCGCCAGGGTGCTGCCGAAGCCGTCGTCGGCCTCCACGACGCCCGGCACACCCGTGCTGTCCTGGTGGACGGTGACGTTGGTGGTGCCGTGCACGTAGAAGATCATGCCCGCCTCGGCGAGGCTGCCGAGGGCCTCACCGGGCACACCGATCACCACGAACGGTTCGCCCGCTCCACTGACACCGGCGGCGAGGGACTGACCCATGCGGTCGCCCGCCTCGGCCGCGGAGGCGGCCATGGAGCCGTTGCCCGCGCCCTGCTCGAAGTGGGTGGCCTTGGTCGCGCCGGTGCCGAGGCCGCCCGGGGCGCCGTACAGGATGTCGACCATGCCGGCGTCGGCCACGCTGCCGATGTCCTCGGAGGGGGTGCCGACGACAAGGTCGGTGCAGCCGTCCTCGTCGTAGTCGACGGTGGCCATGGCCTCGCCGAACCAGTCGCTCGCCTCGGAGCCGCCCGGCACCCAGTCGAGGTCCTGGTGGATCTCGGCGGTGCCCTTGCCGCCGCCGTACACGATACGGACGAGGCCCGCGCCGGAGTCGCCACCGACGGCGGCCGCCGGGTCGGCGACTGCGACGTCCGGGACGGCGTCGCAGTTGAAGTCGGTGATGCGGGGCGCGCCGGTCTTCTCCTCGACCCAGGAGGCCAGGTCGTCGACGCGGGCGACGACGCCGCCGGTGCCGGTCACGGACTCGTCGATGCCGTAGCAGCCGCCCTGGTACGACCGGCTGCCGAGGGCGGCCAGCTGGTGCGTGCCGCCCGCGACGCGGACCAGGGGTCCGCCCGTGTCGCCCGCACAGGCGGCCACGCCGTCCTTGCCGGTGACCGTGGCGGTGGTGGCGTCGGCGGCGTCCACCGAGAACGCGCCGGTGTGCAGGTTCAGCGGTGCCCACTCGTCGGCGCTGCGGCCGTGCCCGGCGAGCCTCAGCTCCTCGCCCGCGGTGGGCGCGGCGGTGGCCAGGGCGATGGGGGTGACGCCCGTGACCGGGCGGTTCAGCCGGGCCAGGACCACGTCACGGTCGGTGCGGGGCACGAGCTCGACGACCTCGCGGACCGCGCCGGCCGTGCTGGTGAGGTCGGAGCGCCCGATGGTCGCGGTGGTCCTCAGCCGCGGTTTGCCCGCGGGGACCGCGAGGCTCGCGGCCGGGTCGTCGGCGAAGCAGCTGGCCGCTGTCAGCAGCCATTCGCGGTCGACGAGGACACCGGAGCAGCCGCGGTCGTGGTCGCCGACGATGACCTGGGCGGTGTAGGCGTAGGTGGTCTCGGAGGCGGGGACGGCGGGACCGGTGACGGCTGCGGCGGGCACGGCGGTCACCACGACGGATCCCGCGATCAGGGCGGCGGCCGACGCGGCGAGGCGCACGGGTCTGCTGTGTCGCATGAAGTGAATTCCTTGTGGCAGGTCTGGCAGGGGGACTCGACGGGACATCACTTGGAGGTGCGGATCTCCACGAGCATGTGGGGACGGCCCTCCGGGTCGGCGCTCTGGCCCACCGCCTGCCAGGAGTTCGCGGGGACCTCGTAGGACTTCTCCTCGGCGTCCACGGTCATGTCGAGGTCGGTGGCGTATCCGGGGGTCTGCACGCCGTAGACGGAGGCGACCTCGAGCGTCAGCCAGCCGGTTGCGCCGGTGACGCGGAAGCAGACCTTCTGGTTGACGCGGGAGTAGATCTCCAGCTGGCCGGTCCCGGTGGCGCAGGTGGCGAGGGTGATGTGGCCGTCGCCGCGCTTGAGGGCGATGCCCTGCTCCTGGAGGATCTCGTCGGCCTGCGGGTAGTCGAAGGTCTCGACCGCGTAACCCGGGGCCTCGTCGGCGACGGCCCGGGCCGAGGTGACCTGCTCCGCGGCGGGCGGCCCCGCCTGCCCGCCCGCCGTCACGAGCCACGCGAGGGCGCCGGCAGCGGCGGCGGCGCCCAGGGTGCGCCCCAGGAGGCGCTCGGTTCTCGACGCGGTGGTGCTACGTGCCTTCATCGCAGTCCTAGTGGTCGGTTCCGGCGCTGGGCTGCCGGAACGGATTAAAACGGGCAGGAAGGCTGCGGCACGAAGGGCCGCCATTCGCTCGAAGAGTATGCGTGGCCAGAAAGACACATGCCCGGGAATTACACCCCCTGATACCCCCGATACCGACGGGACCCCATTCCCGCAGCCTCGGGAATATAAGACCTTCGCTCGGGTGCTTGTCCATTGCAATAAAACGTCAGGAAATGGCCAAACGCACCGTAATTCACCTGTGACCTACACCACTCCATGGGGGGTCTTGCCAGGAAAGTTCGCGGATTGTCCCTGGACAGGCAGTGAACGGAGACTGACGTTCCGCTCCTTCCGGTCGACTCGGCAGCGCGCGCCGCCAGCCCGACCGAATATTCAATTCTCCCCAAAGAGGGCTGGCCTATCGGCAGCGGACGGGTAATGTGCTCCTGCAGGTTTCGCATGTATCGCAGGCTTTGATACGACGCCCTGATTCCCCTTCCACCGAGGGCTTCGGGGCGCCACAAACATGTCCGCATCGCCGAATCCCGTACGGGAAGGATGCATACTTTGTCAGCGTCACTGTGGAGCAGACGCCGGATACTCACGACCATCGCCGGGGCGGCCGCCGTTCCCGCCCTCCCGTCGATCCTCACCCTGACCGCCGCACCCGCCCGTGCCGCCGAAACGGATGTCGCGGACACCGGCCTCCCCGACACCGACCGGGGCCGGGCCGTGTGGGCGTACAAGACGGGCGGCCGGGCGGCTCGCGAGGCCGCCGCCATCGCCCTCGTCGGCTCCTCGGGAGCCGTGTCGGCCTTCCTCACCGGCGAACTGCCCTCGGCGAACGCCGAGGACAACCGTTACACCGTGCTCTCCTCGCTCTCCTACGCCGGCGAGTCCACCCGCGAGTCGGCCGAGACGGCGTTGTCGGCGGGGGACGACGCGATCGCGGCCTTCCTGGAGACCGGCTACGCCCAGCCCCTCGAGACGGACCTGCGGGTGCAGGTCTTCACCGTCCGCAACAACAGCGGCGCCGCTGTGCGGCGGGAAGCCGACAAGGCGCTGAACGCGGGCACCGCGGACGCGCTGCGGACGTTCCTGGAGACGACCCAGCACACGGCGCGCGCGGAGGACGAGCACGTCGAGGTCTTCACCATCCTGTCGACCGCCTCCCCGCAGGTGAAGCTGTACGCGGAGCGCGCCCTGTCCGACGGCACGCCCGAGGCGATCAGCCAGTTCCTCGCCTCCGGCCAGTACATCGCCCGCGCCCGCGACGAGGAAGCCGCCACGATCGACCAGCTGGTCAAGATCGTTGAGCGGGAGGGCCGGCAGGCCCAGCTCAAGACCGAGCAGGCCGTCCGCTCCTCGGACCAGGCGAAGGAGGCCGCCGAGAAGGCCAAGGAGGCCGCGCTCGAGGCCGCCGCGGAGGCCCAGGCCGCCCAGAACGACGTCCGCAGGTCGGCCGCCGCCGCCAACAAGGCGGCCAGTGCCGCCAAGGGCGCCGCCGACGCCGCCGGCACGGCGATCTCCGCGTCCCGTACCGCCCAGGCCGCCTCCAGCCGCGCCGCC
>NZ_JAVRHI010000453.1:0-17909 GCF_034105845.1 Streptomyces sp. CRN 30
GCACCGCGCCGGACCGGGCCCGGGAGCCCGGCCGGGGCGCCGGGCCGGGCCGTGGCACCGCCGCCCCGACCTGGCCGAACAGGCTCGCCGTCGTGATGCTGGCCGCGTGCGGCCTCGCCCACTTCCCGCTGCACCGGGACGGCGCCTCCCTGAGCTCCTACGGCTTCGCCTTCGGCCTGTCGTCCCTGTGCGTCCTGCTGGCCCTCCTCCTGCTGTTCCGGCCCAGCCGACCGGTGCTCGTGCTGGGCGCCGGGACACCGGCGGGACTGGTCGCCGCCCATCTCCTCCACGGCCCGCTGCGGTCGCCCGGACTGTCCCGGGCACTGGAGATCGGGGCGGCGCCGCCCGGGATCGCCGGCGTGGTGGCCGCGGCCACCGTCATGGCGGCGCTGCTGGCGCTGCTCGTCCTGCTGGCGGTACGGCAGGAGCCGGTCCGGCGGCGCCCTGGACCGCGCCCGAGGACCCGGGAACACCGGCCACCGGAGTGACCTCCCCGCGAGGCGCCCGGCCGCCCGGCGTCGGGCGGCCGCCGGGATCAGCCGCCGGGGCCGCCGTCCGCGCACACCCGGTCGGCGACCTGGCGCAGCTTGACGTTGGTCTCCTGCGAGTAGGCCCGCAGTACGCCGAACGCCTGTTCCTCGGTGAGGCCGTGGCGTCCCATCAGGATGCCCATGGCCTCACCGATGGCGTGCCGGGTGGCGAGCGCCTCGCGCATCTGGGCACCGGTGCGGGCGCTGGCGAACGCGACCGCCGCGTGGGAGGCGAGCAGCCCCCCGGCGGTCTCGCTGACCGCGCCGAACGCTCCGGGCGCCCGCGAGTAGAGGTTGAGCGCGCCCAGGTCCTCGTCCTCGGTGAACAGCAGGAACCCCATCATGCTGCCGAGGCCGAGACCACGGGCGTACGACAGGTAGTCGGGCCAGTGCGCGGCCTCCCCGCCGAAGTCGGCGATCCGGAAGACGCGCCGTCCGCCGGCCCGCCGCGCCGCGTCGAAGCACGGGCCCTCCCCGGCCCGCTCCTGCATCCGGTCGCTGTCCACGACGACCTGCTCGGTGGCCGCGAGGGTCGACACCTGCCGGCCGCGCAGGACGAGGACGCCGGCGGCGTCACACCCTTCGACCAGTTCCACCGCCGATCCGGTGATCCTCTCCAGCGTCGCGTCGACCGTCTCCTGCGCGAGCAGATCGCGCGCCATGGTCGCCAGCTGCCCGGCGAACGTACGCCACTCCATCGTCCCTCTCCGCTGCCGCGGTGCGGGCCCGGCCTGTTCCGGGCCCCTCGGGTGACGGGTTCCAGCCTCCGGAAAGGTCACTCCAGCTGCCGCGGACCGGTTCGTTCCGTGACGAACGAGGACGCGTGACGGCGCGAGTGGCGAGTGGCGCGTGTGGGTGACGAGGGGCGCGGCGGGCCGTGCCGCGGTCAGCGGCCGGTGCGCACCAGCAGCAGGGCCACGTCGTCGTCGGGTTCCGGGCGCAGGGCGCTCAGGAGGAGGTCGCCGGTGGTCTCCAGGGAGGGTCCGGCCCCCTGCAGGACCCGGGTCAGCGCGGTCAGACCGGTGTCGATCGGCTCGCCCCGGTTCTCCACCAGTCCGTCGGTGTAGAGGGCGAGCAGCGAGCCGGGCGGCAGGCCGGCCTCCACCGTGCCGAAGCCGACGCCGCCGACGCCGAGCGGGACGCCGCCGGGGACGTCGAGGAGTTCCGCGGTGCCGTCGGGCCGCACCAGGGCGGGCGGCAGGTGGCCGGCGCTGGACAGCGCGCAGCTGCCCCGGCCGCGGTCGTACACCGCGTAGACGCAGGTGGCGATCGCGTCGCCGAGGGAGGCGGCGATGTCGTCGAGGTGCCGCAGGAGTTCGGCGGGCGGCAGGTCGAGCCGGGCCAGGGCGCGCGTGGCGGAACTGAGCTGCCCCATGATCGCGGCGGCCTGCACGCCCTTGCCCATCACGTCGCCCACCACCAGCCCGGTCCGCCCCGGCCCGAGCGGCAGCACGTCGTACCAGTCGCCGCCGACCTCGCTGAGGGCGGGCCGGTAGCGGGCGGCGATGTCGAGGCCCGCCTGCTGCACCGGTACGCGCGGCAGCAGACTGCGCTGCAGGGTGAGGGCGGTGGCCCGCTCCCGCCCGTACAGGCGGGCGTTGTCGACGCAGATCGCGGCGCGCGCGGCGAGTTCGCAGGCGAGCAGGCGGTCCTGCTCGTCGAAGGGGCGTTCGTTGACGGTGCGGTACAGGCTGAGCGTGCCGAGCACCTGCCCCCGCGCCATCAGGGGCAGCGCCAGGTACGAGTGCACGCCCGCCGAACGGAGGGTGCGGGCGGCCCCGTTGTCCCGGGCGATGCGCCGCAGCATCGTCCCCTCCACCCGCGCCACCAGGATCGGCCGCGCCTCGCGGACGCACCGGGTGATGAGGCGCGAGGAGGAGTAGGTGGCGAGTTCGCCCACCGGATCGGCGGCGTGGATGGCGTGCGTGGGGTATCCGGCGGCGACGGCCAGCGCCCGGAACTCGGCGTGGGCGTTCCGCGTCACGGGGCGGATGGTGCCGTGCGCCACCACCGACTCCAGGACGTCGACGGCCGCCAGGTCGGCCACGTGCGGCACGGTCACCTCCGCCAGCTCCCGCGCGGTCTGCCGGAGGTCGAGCGTGGTGCCGATGCGCACCCCGGCGTCCGCGATGACGGACAGGTGCCGGCGCGCCCGGTCCGCCTCGGCCGCCGCCCGCTGGCGCTCGGTGACGTCCAGGACGGCCACGGCGAGACCCAGCACCCGGCCCTCCGCGTCCTCGATGCGGTGGTACGACTCCGAGTACGCGCGCTCCTCGGCGTCCGCGGCCGTCCGGCCGACGCTCTGCTGGTCGATCAGCGGCCGGCCGGTGGCCAGGACCTGCCGCATCCGCGACTCGATGAGGTCGGCGTCCAGGTCGGGCAGGATCTCCCCGACGCGGCGGCCGAGCACGGAGTCCTCGGACACGCCGTTGATGCGTTCCAGCGCGGGGTTGACGCCCACCCAGCGTAACTGCGTGTCGAAGACGGCGATGCCCACGGGGGTCTGCTCGACCAGGCTCTGGGAGAGGGCGAGGTCCCGCTCCACGCCGCGGACCGCGGTCGCGTCCGCCGCCAGGCCCAGCAGGTGCGGCCGGCCCTGCCCGTCGAGCAGGCGCATGGTGCGGAACTCCACGGCGCGGGCCGTGCCGTCCCGGTGCACCAGCGGCAGCACCCCGGCCCACCGGGCGCCCGACCGCACCGCGGTGAACACCTCCCGGGCGCGCCGCCGGTCGGGAGGCGCCACCAGGAGCATGTCGGCCCGCCGGCGCAGCGCCTCCCGCGCCGGGTAGCCGAGCAGTTGCTCGATCTCGGGGCTCCACAGGACGATGCGGCCTTCGGCGTCCAGCACCAGGGCCGCCACGCGCAGCAGGTCCAGCAGTCCGCCGGTCGCCGCGCCGGCCTCGTCACCGTCCCCGTTGTCGCCGACTGCGTACCCGTACATGCGAGCGGCTCCTTCCGGCCCCCGGGACCGCACCGCCAAGATCCGTCACACGGGTTATCCGATTACGGCACAGCGCGGCCCGGAGGGCAACACCGTGGCGAGAACAAATCGAACACCGTGCGAAGCGCCGGCCCCGCTGTGGCTGCCGCGCCCCTCTCGTACCTCGCCGGACAGCGCGACACCGACCGCGCCTTCGTACGCGCGCACCACGCCGCTCCCGCACCGCTCCACCACGTCGACACGCGGTTCGGTCTGCACGAGGCGGACTTCACAGCGCTCGACCGCTTCGCACGCACGGCGGGGCGGTGAGGCGCGGGCACGCTCCGCGAAGGGTTCCCGCGCGTGCGCCCGTACGGTGCCGGGGCGGTCGGCCGGAACCGGGCGTCGGCGGTGCCGCTCAGGCGGCCGTGCCCAGCTCCGGCCGGGTGGTCAGGCCGCGTTCCCGGGAGGGGAGGAGCATGGTCGCCGCGGACCGGCGCCCGCGCAGGAGGGACCCCGCCGCGATCGAGCCCGCGATGATCAGCCCGCCGGCCACCAGCGCGCCGCGGGCACCGGCCCACTCCATGAGCAGGCCGAGCGCCGGCGGTCCCGCGAGTCCCCAGGCCTTGCTGATGCTGCCCCACACACCGAGCACGCGTCCGCGCAGGTGGGCGGGCGGGTCGGTCTGGAGGACGGTCGTCCCGGCGGTGTCGGACACGGTCTCCACCACGGCCATGGGGAGCACCAGCACCAGCAGGACGGCCAGCGACGGCGACAGCCCCGCCACCACCTGCAGCAGTCCGCCCACGGCGGCGAGGAGACCCACGAGCCGCACGGAGGGACGGCGCAGCCGGGCGCCGAGCACCGCGCCGACGATGCCGCCGACGGCGAGCACTGTGGAGACGGTACCGAACTCCTCGGCGCTGCCGGCCAGCGGCCCGGTGACGAGCACGGCGAGCGTGAGGCCGTAGTTGCGCCCGAAGACCGCGCTGATCCCGGTGACACCGGCGAGCGCGACCAGTCGCGGGCGGCGCAGGAAGAAGACCAGGCCCTGCCGCACGGTCAGGTCGTGTCCCGGGTCCGGCACGTCGTCCCGGGCCTCCCGCGGCGCACGGGTGCGGACGACCGCCTGGTGCACCGGGCGCAGGAACGGGATGACCGCGGTGACGAAGAGGAAGGACACCCCGTTGGCGGCGTACGCGGCCGCCGTGCCGAGGAAGCCGACCGTCACCCCGGCCAGGGCGGTGCCGGCGAGCCGGCCCGCGTTGCTCACCAGGGAGCCCACGCCGATGGCGGAGGGGACGTCCGCCGGGCGGACGAGGTCGTTGCCGAGCAGCGCGCAGGCGGGGGAGTCGACGGTGGCGACGACACCGGTGACCGCGGCCAGGGCCAGCAGCACGGGCAGGCTCATGCCGTCGAGAGCGACGAGCGCGGCCGTCGTGAAGGCGACCAGGCCGAGCAGGGCCTGGCTGACCGCCGCGGTCAGCTTCCGGGGCCAGCGGTCGACGGCCGCGCCGCCCAGGAGGCTCATGACCAGTGCGGGCGCGGCCTGCACGGAGACGGACAGACCCGCGGCGGCCGCGGACCCGGTGATCTGCAGGACCAGCAGGTTCTGCACGGTGAGCTGCATCCAGGTGCCGGCGTTCGACACGAAGTTCGCCAGCGACCACCAGCGCATGCTGCGGTACTTCAGGGACCGCCACGGTGAACGCGAGTCCTCGGCGGACACGACGGCGGCTGGGGGAGGGGCAGTGGGGGAAGAAGACACGGTGCGCTTACTCGGGGCGGTGAGCGGTTCGGAGGGACCAGAAGGGCGTCGGCGGAAGCTGGTGGACCGGCTGCGCTGCGCGACCGCTTCCCCGGGACTGTCGGGCCGTGCCGCCGGAGGGGCACGTCCCGCGCGAGGGGCGGGGAGCCTTCCGGGGCACCGCGTCGACCATGGTGGCAGAAGGGGCCCCCGAGTCCTCCTCGCCCCGGCCCCCGGCCACCCGCCGGCCGTCCCAACGCACCTGTGCGGCAATGAATTCGACGCCGCGGGTGGTGTTGCTCACAGCAGGTTTAGAACTCGTCGGCCCGGTTTCGTCATCCGCGCCCGGGTGGCGGCGCCGTGCTCGCGCGCACCACGAGCCGGGTCGGCACCAGCGTCGTGCCGCGCTCGGGGCCGGCGTGGCGCATCTTGCGCAGGACGTTCTCCACGCAGAGCCGCCCCACCTCGGCGAAGTCCTGGTGGAGGGTGGTGAGCGGGGGCAGGAAGGAGCTCGCCTCGGGGATGTCGTCGAAGCCGACGACGCTGACCTCCCCGGGCACGCGCCGGCCCTGTTCGTGCAGCGCCCGGAGCAGGCCCAGCGCCATCTGGTCGTTGGCGGCGAAGACGGCCGTGCAGTCCTCGCGGGCCGCGAGCTCGAGCCCGGCGCGGTAGCCGGACTCCGCCGACCAGTCGCCCCGTACCGGGGGCGGCGGGGTGCGGCCCGCCTCGGTGAGGGCCGCGTGCCAGGCGTCCGTGCGGCGCTGGGCCGCGAAGGAGTCCTCGGGGCCCGCCAGGTGCCACACGGTCTCGTGGCCGAGGTCGAGCAGGTGCCGCACGGCGGCGCGGCTGCCGCCGGCCTGGTCGGTGTCGACGACGGTGTAGCCGTCACTGGCGTCCGAGTCGACGACCACGACCTGCACGTACGGGGGCAGCGCGATCGTCGCCGCGTCCAGCAGGTGCACCTCCATGATGACGATCACCGCGTCGACGGCGAGCTCCTCGAGGCGCGTGAAGGCGCCGCGCACCTCGTCCTGGGTGGGCACGGCGACCGGCAGCAGCGTCACCGCGTACCCCTCGCGGGCGGCCGAGCAGGCGATCGCCTCCAGCGTGCGGACGTTGCCCGTGGTGGCGAGCGAGAAGGTGATGACCCCGAGCGTGCGGAACTCGCCCCGCTTGAGGGCCCGGGCCGCGCTGTTGGGCCGGTAGCCCAGCTCCTTCATGGCCGCCAGCACCTGCAGCCGCGTCTCCTCGGTCACCCCGGCGTAGCCGTTGGAGACCCGGGAGACGGTCTGCGAGGAGACGCCGGCCAGCCGGGCCACGTCCGCCATGGACGCCTGCACCCGGCCGGTCCGGACCCGCCGGCGCGCTCCGCCGGGCGCCCCCGCCTCCGCCGTTCCCCTGTCAGCCGTGTCCACCCGTCGTCCGCCGCCTCTCCCGAGTTGCCTGCGTCACGGTCCCACCTGGAGACCCTTGACCTGTGTCGTCGGCGCAGTGTAGACATGCCGCCATCAAATGTTTACGTAAACATAACAGGCCGCCGGGGATCGGCGTCCAGGAATGTTTGCGTAAACATCGCGATGGTGCGACGTGGCACGGATCGCGACCGGTGCGTGCTCGCGGCCCGGTCGTCCCTACCCGGCTCCCACCGTCACGGTTCCGGTAGTGATGAGCGAGGAACGACATGACGACGCAACAACCGCCGGCGGCCGTGACGCCCCGGCCGGCCGCCGCGACGAAGGCGGCACCACCCCCGCCGCGACGGGACCGCCGCTCGTGGACGGGCTGGGGTTTCCTCGGTCCGTTCGTGGCCGTGTTCGCCCTCGTCTTCCTGGCTCCGATCGCCTACTCGATCTACCTCAGCCTCTTCCGCGAGCAGCTGATCGGCGGCAACCAGTTCGTCGGCCTGGAGAACTACCAGCAGGCCCTGCAGGACGACCAGTTCTGGTCCTCCCTCGGGCGGGTCTCCCTCTTCCTGCTGGTCCAGGTGCCGATCATGCTCGGCATATCCCTGCTGGTGGCGCTCGCCCTGGACAGCGGACGCCTCTACGGCCGGGACTTCTTCCGCATCTCGATCTTCCTGCCGTACGCGGTGCCCGCCGTGGTCGCCACCCTGATGTGGGGCTTCATGTACGGCACCCGGTGGGGCCTCGTCGCCAACGTCAACGACACGTTCGGTCTGTCGCTGCCCGACCCGCTCTCGCCCGATCTGGTGCTGGCCTCCATCGGCAACATCGTGACCTGGCAGTTCGTCGGCTACAACATGCTGATCTTCTACTCGGCGCTGCGCGTGATCCCGCACTCGCTGTACGAGGCGGCGGAGATCGACGGCGCCGGGCAGTTCCGCGTCGTCACCGCCATCAAGCTCCCCGCGATCCGCGGTGCCCTCGTCATCGCGACGATCTTCTCGATCATCGGCAGCTTCCAGCTGTTCAACGAGCCGAGCATCCTGCGCAACCTCGTCCCCAACTCCATCACCACCTCCTTCACCCCGAACCTGTACACCTACTCGCTGTCGTTCAACGGCCGGCAGCTCAACTACTCCGCGACGGTCGCCATCGTCATGGGACTGATCACGATGGTCATCGCCTATGTCGTCCAGCTGCGCGGCATGCGCAAGGGAGCGTGAAGCGCGATGACCACTCCCGCCACCACCCCGGCCGCCCCCTCCGCGCCCGCCCCGGCCGGCACCAAGGGCTCGGCCCCCCGGCTGCGCACCCCGCGCCGCCCGCACAGTGTCCGGCGCCCCAGGCGCAGCGTGCTGCTGACCGTGCTCACCGCCCTGGTGGTGCTCTACAGCCTGATCCCGCTGGTCTGGCTGCTGATCAGTGCCACCAAGACGCAGGAGGGGCTGGCCCGTTCGTTCGGCCTCTGGTTCGACGGTGACTTCGCCCTCTTCTCGAACATCGCGGAAACGTTCACCTACAACGACGGCGTCTTCACCCGCTGGCTGCTGAACACCCTGCTGTACGTCGTGGTCGGCGCGGGCGGGGCCACCTTCCTCGCCGTCCTCGGCGGCTACGCGCTCGCCAAGTACGACTTCCCCGGCCGGCGCGCCGTCTTCGCCGTCGTCATCGGCGCGGTCGCCGTCCCCGGTACGGCACTGGCGGTGCCCACCTTCCTGATGTTCAGCAACATGGGGCTGACGGACACCCCGTGGGCGGTGATCATCCCCTCGTTGATCTCCCCGTTCGGCCTGTACCTGATGTGGGTGTTCGCCACGGAGGCCATCCCCACCGAGCTGATGGAGGCCGCCAGGATCGACGGGGCGAGCGAGGCGCGCACCTTCTTCCAGGTCGCGCTGCCGCTGCTGGCCCCCGGCATCGTCACCGTCCTCCTCTTCACCACGGTCGCGACCTGGAACAACTACTTCCTGCCGCTGATCATGCTCAAGGACCCGGACTGGTACCCGCTCACCCTCGGCCTGAACGCCTGGAACGCCCAGGCCCAGACCGCCGGCGGCGAGGCCGTGTTCCACCTGGTGGTCACCGGTTCCCTGCTCACCATCGTGCCGCTGATCGCGGCGTTCCTGCTGCTGCAGAAGTACTGGCAGTCCGGCCTCGCCGCCGGAAGCGTCAAGGAATAGCTCCTCCCTCCCCGGTCCCCGGCCCCGTCGGGCGGGCGACCACACCCCTGAACCCCCACACCCGTCCCTGGTCACGGCTCCGGCCACGAAGAAGTGGAAGCACGACCATGCACAAGAAGTCCCGCCGCCTGCTGCGCGGCATCGGCCTCGTCTGCGCCCTCGCCCTGGGAGCGACCGCCTGCGGCGGATCCGACGACGGGGGATCGGGCGGCAAGCCGGTCTCCGAGGCGGACATACAGGCGGCCCTCGAGAAGGGCGGCAACCTCACCGTCTGGGCGTGGGAGCCCACGCTCAAGCAGGTCGTCGCCGACTTCGAGAAGAAGTACCCGAAGGTCGACGTGGACCTCGTCAACGCGGGCACCAACAAGGACCAGTACACCGCGCTGCAGAACGCCATCTCGGCGAAGAAGGGCGTCCCCGACGTCGCGCAGGTCGAGTACTACGCCATGGGCCAGTTCGCGCTGACGGAGCAGCTCACCGAGCTCACCCCGTACGGCGCCGACAAGCTGGCCGACGACTACTCGACCGGCCCGTGGAACGGTGTGAAGAACGGCGACGGCATCTACGGCCTGCCCATGGACTCCGGCCCGATGGCGATGTTCTACAACAAGAAGGTCTTCGACCAGCACAAGATCGAGGTGCCGACGACCTGGGAGGAGTACCTCCAGGCCGCCCGCGACCTGCACAAGGCCGACCCGAAGATCTACATCACCAGCGACACCGGTGACGCGGGCACGGCCACGAGCATGCTCTGGCAGGCCGGCTCGCGCCCGTACCAGGTCGACGGCACGAACGTGAAGATCGACTTCTCGGACGAGGGCGCCAAGGCCTACACGGACATCTGGCAGCAGCTCATCGACGAGGACCTGCTCGCGCCGGTCAACGGCTGGACGGACGACTGGTACAAGGGCCTGGGCAACGGCACCATCGCCACCCTCAACCTCGGCGCCTGGATGCCCGCCAACCTCACCTCCGGCGTGGCCGAGGCGTCCGGCGACTGGCGCGTCGCCCCGCTGCCGCAGTGGAAGGAAGGCGACAAGGCCAGCGCCGAGAGCGGCGGCAGCGCCCTGGCCCTGCCCGAGCTCGGCGGCAACGAGGCCCTCGCCTACGCCTTCCTCGAGTACGCCAACTCCGGTGACGGAGTGCAGACCCGGCTGAAGGGCGGCGCCTTCCCGGCGACCACCGCGGACCTGAACTCCAAGGAGTTCCAGGAGACGGAGTTCGAGTACTTCGACGGGCAGCAGGCCAACAAGATCTTCGCCGAGTCGGCCGCGAACGTCGCCGACGACTGGAAGTACCTGCCGTTCCAGGTCTACGCCAACTCCATCTTCAACGACACCGCCGGCCAGGCGTACGTCTCGGACACCAAGCTCGTCGACGGCCTGAAGTCCTGGCAGGACGCCTCCGTCAAGTACGGCAACGAGCAGGGCTTCACCGTCGAGTAACCGCGCACAGGACGCGATCGACCAGCAACAGGCACCTCGGTACGGCGTCGCCGCGCCCCGGCGACGCCGTACCGCCCCCTTGGCCGCCCCCGTGACGCCGACGGAAGGACCACCATGACCTCCACCCCCCTCTCCCGACTGCTGCGCGGTCCGGACGGTGACACCGCCCGACTGCTGTTCGGCGGCGACTACAACCCCGAGCAGTGGCCCCGCGAGGTGTGGGAGGAGGACGTCCGGCTGATGCGCCAGGCCGGCGTCACCACCGTCTCCGTGGCGATCTTCTCCTGGGCCCGCATCCAGCCGGCCGCGGACGAGTGGGACTTCGCCTGGCTCGACGAGGTGATGGACCTGCTGCACGAGGGCGGCATCGGCGTCGACCTGGCCACCGCCACCGCCTCCCCGCCGCCGTGGCTCTCCCGCGCCCACCCGGAGATCCTCCCGGTGACCGCGAACGGCGAGGTCCTCTCACCCGGGGCCCGGCAGCACTGGCGCCCCACCTCGCCCGTCTTCCGCGAGCACGCCCTGCGCCTGGTGCGGGAGCTGGCGACCCGCTACCGGAACCACCCCGCCCTGGTCGCCTGGCACATCTCCAACGAGCTGGGCTGCCACAACCTGTACGACTACTCCGACGACGCCGCCCGGTCCTTCCGCGACTGGCTGCGCGCCCGCTACGGCACCGTCGAGGCGCTCAACCACGCCTGGGGGACCGCCTTCTGGTCCCAGCGCTACGGCGACTTCGAGGAGGTCCTGCCGCCGCGGCTGGCCGCCTCCTTCTCCAACCCCACCCAGCAGCTGGACTTCAAGCGCTTCTCCTCGGACGCGCTGAAGGAGTACCTGCGCGCCGAGCGGGAGATCCTGCGGGAGATCACCCCCGACGTGCCGGCCACCACCAACTTCATGCTGACGCCCGGCATCAAGGGCATGGACTACGCCGACTGGGCGGACGAGGTCGACTTCGTCTCCAACGACCACTACGTCCACCCCGGCCCGCGCGCCCGCGACGAGCTGTCCTTCTCCGCCAACCTCACCAGCGGCATCGCCCAGGGGCGGCCCTGGTTCCTGATGGAGCACTCCACCAGCGCCGTCCAGTGGCAGCCGGTCAACATACCCAAGCTCCCCGGCGAGCTGGCCCGCGACTCGCTGCTGCACGTCGCGCACGGCGCCGACGCCGTCTGCTACTTCCAGTGGCGCCAGTCCGTGGCCGGCGCCGAGAAGTACCACTCGGCGATGGTGCCCCACGCCGGCGAGGACAGCGAGCTGTTCCGCGCGGTGACCGCCCTCGGCGCGACCTTGAAGACCCTGGCCCCGGTGGCCGGGAGTGACCGCGAGACCGCCCCGGTCGGCATCCTCTACGACTGGCAGTCGTGGTGGGCGAGCGAGCAGGACGCCCACCCCACCGAGCTGCTCGACTACCGGCAGGAGGCGCTGGACTGGTACTCCGCGCTCCTCGCCCTCGGTGTCCGCGCCGACGTCGTCACCACCCACGACGACACCGACCTCGACCGGTACCAGGTGCTGATCGCGCCCGTCCTGCACGTCGTCCCGGAGGGGCTGGCCAAGCGGCTGACCCGGTACGCGGAGATCGGCGGCCACCTCGTCACCACGTACTTCTCCGGGATCGTCGACGAGAACGACCACGTCCACCTCGGCGGCTACCCGGGCGCCCTGCGCGACCTGCTCGGCATCCGCATCGAGGAGTTCGCCCCGCTGCCCGAGGGGGAGACCGTGGAGCTCGACGACGGCACGACCGGCAGCGTGTGGACCGATCAGATCACGGACGCCGGCCCGGAGACCGAGGTCCTCAAGCGCTACCGCACCGGCGCCCAGGCCGGCCGCGCCGCCGTCACCCGCCGCCCCGCCGGCAGCGGTTCCGCCGCGTACGTCTCCACCCGGCTCGGCGTCGAAGGGCTCACCGCCCTGCTGCCGAAGCTGCTGGACCCGGCCGGCGTCACCAGTGACCTGCCCGAGGCCGCCCGGGGGCAGGTCGAGCAGACGGTGCGCCGGGGCCCCGACGCCCGCTTCGTGTTCCTGGTGAACCGGGGCGAGGAGAGGGTGCCGCTGCCCGGGCTCGACGGGGAGCTCCTCCTCGGCACCACCGGCGACGACGGCGCCCTCGTACTGGAGCCGAGGGGCGTCGCCGTACTGCGGCAGCCCGCGGGCTGACCGCACGGCAGGACGTACGACCCGCACCACCTCAACGACTCCCCGGACGGCACCGCACCCCGTCCGGGGCCGTCCCCTGCCGTCCCGCGACCGGACGGCAGGGGCCACCGCAGCGACCACCTCATCAGTTGGGAGCACACGATGGCACGCCGTACCCGCAGCAGACGGCTCCTCGGAGCCGCCGGTCTCACCGCCCTGGCCACCGGGGCCGCCCTGGTCACCGCCCCGTCGCCGCAGGCGGCCGCCCAGGCCCCGGACGGAGCGCGCACGGCGGCGGCCGCCGCCGTCACCGTCCGGCCCGACCCCTCCTACCAGCAGGAGAAGTTCGAGGGCTGGGGCACCAGCCTCGTCTGGTTCGCCAACGCCACCGGGGACTACCCGGACGAGATACGCGAGGAGCTCGCCGAGCTCCTCTTCGGCGACGACGGCCTCGCCCTGAACATCGCCCGCTACAACGTCGGCGGCGGCAACGCGCCCGACGTGAAGGACTACCTGCGCGCCGGCGGCGCCGTCGAGGGCTGGTGGAAGGCGCCCGCGGGCACCACCCGCGAGGACACCGACTGGTGGGACGCCGACGACCCCGCCGACTGGAACGCGGACGCCGACGCCACCCAACGGTGGTGGGTGGACCGCATCAAGAAGGACATCACCCACTGGGAGACCTTCAGCAACTCCCCGCCCTGGTTCATGACCGAGAGCGGCTACGTCTCCGGCGGTTTCGACGCCACGGACGACCAGCTGAAGCCCGAGTCGATCGATGACTTCGCCGCGTACATGGCGGGGGTCACCAAGCGGCTGGAGAAGGCCCACAAGATCAAGGTCGACACGGTCGACCCGTTCAACGAGCCGAACACCAACTACTGGAGCACCCGCCTCGGCGCCGACGGCGAGCCCGTCGGCGGCCGCCAGGAGGGCGCCCACATGGGCCCCGAGCTCCAGCAGGAGGTGATCAAGGCCCTGGCGCCCGCCCTGAAGCAGGCGAGGACCAAGGCGAAGATCTCCGCGATGGACGAGACCAACCCCTCCACCTTCGCCACCAACTGGAACGCCTACGCGCCCGAGGTCCGCGACCTCGTCGACCAGATGAACGTCCACACCTACGGCACCGGCCAGCGCACCACCGTCCGCGACCTGGCCAAGGCCGCGGACAAGCCGCTCTGGATGAGCGAGGTCGAGGGCGACTGGGGCGACGGGCAGAGCTTTACCGACATGCGGCCGGGGATCGGCCTCGCCCAGCGCATCGTGGACGACCTGCGCGAGCTCGAACCGCGCGCCTGGGTGTTCTGGCAGCCCGTCGAGGACTACGACAACATGAAGCCCGGCGGCGAGTCCGCCAAGGGTGGCAACTGGGGCAGCATCCAGCTCCCGTTCGACTGCACCGCGCAGGACACCCTCGAGACCTGCCCGATCTACACGAACACCAAGTTCGACACCGCCCGCAACTTCACCCACTTCATCAAGCCCGGCGACCGGCTGATCAAGGTGGACGACACCTCCAGCGCCGCCGCCGTGACCGAGGACGGCAAGGGCGCCTCGCTCGTCCACGTCAACAGCACCACCGAGGCCCGTACGGTCACCGTCGACCTGGCCAAGTTCCGCACCGTCAGCCGGAACGCCACCGTCACCCCCGTCGTGACCAGCGCCGACGGCAAGCTCGTACGGCACCGTGCGGTCAAGGTGAGCGACCGCGCCGCCACCTTCACCGTGCCCGCCCAGTCCGTGACCTCCTTCGAGATCAAGGGCGTCTCCGGCGTGGCGAAGGACGCCCCGCTGCTGCGCGAGGGGCAGACGTACACCCTGACCGGCGTGCAGAGCGGCAAGGCCCTCACGGTCGCGGACGACGGCAGCGGCCTGGTGCTCGGGACGGCTGCCGCGGACGCTGCCGCGGACTCGGCACAGCAGTGGCGGCTCGCGGCCGTCGGCAAGGACTCGGGCGTCCTCCAGCGGTACGTCTTCACCAACGAGGGTGAGCGGCTGGCCGTCCGGGACGGCGCCCCCGTGGTGGAGCGCGACCGGGGCAGGCGCGACGCGGCCACCCAGTGGCTCCTGTCGACCACCGGTGACGGCACCTACACCCTCGTCAACACCGGCACCGGACAGCTGCTGGAGGTCGGCGGCCAGGCCACGCACGAGGGCGCGGCCGTCACCGTGTGGCAGCCCAACTCCGGCGCGAACCAGCGCTGGCAGGTCGTCGACGTGACGCGGAAGTAGACATACCGCTGTCCACGCTGCCCGCCCCGTGATCGCCACGGGGCGGGCAGCGGCACGTTTCCCCTCGTCGGAAGGGGGGACGCGGACGTCATGGTGCAAATCGGATACACGATGATGACGGAGCAGGCCGGCCCCCGCGACCTCGTGGACCACGTCGTCCGCGCCGAGGAGGTCGGCTTCGACTTCTCGGTGACGAGCGACCATTACTTCCCGTGGCTGCGCTCCCAGGGGCACGCGCCCTACGCGTGGACCGTCCTCGGCGCCGCCGCCCAGGCCACCTCACGCATCCCGCTGATGACGTACGTGACCTGCCCGACGTTCCGCTACCACCCGGCCGTCGTGGCGCAGAAGGCCGCGACACTGCAGCTGCTGTCCGAGGGCAGGTTCCGCCTCGGCCTCGGCTCCGGGGAGAACCTCAACGAGCACGTCGTGGGGGGCGGCTGGCCCACGGCCGACGTACGGCACGAGATGTTCGTGGAGGCCGTCGAGATCATCCGCGCCCTGTTCGAGGGCAAGCACGTCACCTACCACGGCAAGCACTACGACGTGGAGTCGGCCAAGCTGTGGGACCTGCCCGACGCGCCGCCGCCCATCGGCATGGCCGTCTCCGGTGAGCAGTCCTGCCGCCTCGCCGGCCGCCTGGCCGACCTGGTCATCGCCACCGAGCCCAAGCAGGAGCTGATCGAGGCCTTCGACCGGCACGGCGGCACGGGCAAGTCCCGGGTCGGCCAGGTGCCGGTCTGCTACGACCCCGACCGGGACGCGGCGATCGCCCGGGCCCACGACCAGTTCCGCTGGTTCGGCAGCGGCTGGAAGGTCAACTCCGAGCTGCCGCACCCGGACTCCTTCGACGCGGCCACGCAGTACGTGCGGAAGGAGGACATCGCCGAGTCCATCGCCTGCGGGGACGACGTCGACGCGTTCGTGGAGGCGGTGCGGCCGTACGCCGAGGCCGGCTTCACCGAGGTCGCGCTGGTGCAGATCGGCGGCGACCACCAGCACGCCTTCCTGGAGTGGTCGGAGAAGACGCTGCTGCCCGCGCTGCGGGACGCCTTCGCCTGAGGAGCGGCCCCGCCGGCCTCGCGCGGACAGGCAGAGGCCCCGGCCACAGTGTGGCCGGGGCCCCTGCCGTAAACGCTCGATGAGGATCGGGCGAGTTACGGCGAGCGGATCAGTCGTCGTCGCCGCGCTCGAACTCGAAGCCACCGGTCTTCTCGTACTTGCCGCCACCGGCGTGGGTCAGGCCGTAGGGGCCACCGATGTTGAAGAAGTGGCCGTGCTCACCGCGACGGCCGTAGTGGCCCTCGACCTCCCAGCCGTCCCCGTCGTCGCCGAGCCACTTGCCGTGGTCGTTGCCGTCGTGGTGACCCGAGTACCCGGAATTCCTTCCGTGGTCGTGGGGGCCGTCGGTCGCGGCCGCGGTGCCTGCTCCGCCTATGGCAGCGGCGACCGCCAGGACAGTTGCTCCCACAAGACGACGAACGCGCATGTGCGCCTCCTGATTGAACGATGTCTGAAACCCTCTGTTCCGGACGTCTCAGACTTTCCCTCCGTAGCGGACTTCTTACGCAAAGTTCTCATTCGGCCACTCGAAAGGGGTCCGGCAGGCGGAGCACAGCGGAGTGCGGGATGCACTCCTCGCGGTGCCCCGTGACAATCGGCCCCCGGCCGCGGGCGGTACGGAAATCGGTGCGGTCAGGCCCCGGAGGGGGGAGCGTTGGTCCGGCCCGGTGCCGAGCACCGCGCACGCCGCCCCGCGGAGCGCGGCGATCCACGGATCGTCGTGCCGGCCGTCCCGTACGCCTCAGCAGGCCTCGGGGAAGCCGTCCGGGGACGCGGCGGCGGAGGGCGGGGCGAGCACGGTCAGGAGCTGGGCGCGGTGCAGCTCGGCGACGGGCGCCAGCAGGTCCGGGTGACGCAGCAGGGCCGCGGCCCGCCGGTCGTACTCGTCCGGCGCCAGCAGCCGGCGGAACTCGACCGCCAGGCCGTCCGTGTGCTCGGTGCCGTCCAGGGCGCTGATCGCGGCGGTGGCCAGCGCGGGAGCGCCGAGGAGGCCGGCGGCCCAGCTCGCGACGACCTCGTCGACCCAGGTGCGCCAGGCGGCGTCGGGGTCCGGGGCACCGGCCGCGCCGCGCGAGGGCCCGTCGGAGCCGGTGACCCAGTCGAGGCGGGCGGAGCCGCCCGGACCGGTCACCGCGACCAGCGCGGCATCCATGGACGTCGGATAGCGCAGCCAGGCGGCGACCGTCACCGCCTGCCGTACCTGTGCCTCGCAGAGCGCGGCGGCCAGCACGCCGCCGCCCGGCGGGTAGGCACGGGTGAGCCATCTGGTGGTCGCCGCTATGAGGGGGGAGAGTTCTGTGCGCACGTCCGGGCCGTCCGAGTCCAGGGGTCCGCACGCGTTCGGCGGACGAGGGGGAACGAGGGGAGGGGAAGCGATGGGGGGATGCGGTAAAAACGCTACTGCGCCCCTCGCGCGGGCGAAATGACCTGGACCACAGCGGGCGGCGGAACATCCGGTGGGGCCCCGCAGGGCCCGGCGTACTGGTCGCGACCCGCCCGAGATGAGTCGCGCACCCGATGGTGCACGGCTGGTGCGCCGGGTGAGGGTGGGAGGCAGCAACACCGGCACGATGCCGCCGGGGCGAAGGGACGCCGGGGCGCGGGAGAACCGGTGTCGTGCGCCCCGGCCGCAAGGTGAACGGAGTACCTGCCGATGACTGCTCCCGAGCGGACCGTCCGGCGGCGCACGGCTTCCCTGACCCGGCCCGCGACACCGCGACCGTCATCTCGTCCGCCGAGGCGGCGGGGCCGTGGGATGCGCAGACCGGAGGGCGAACCTCCTCGTCCCCCGGCGGTCCCGGGCGAAGGAGTACCCATGATGCGTTCCGACGACGAGCAGATCGCCGCGCTGGAGGCGGGACTGATGGCCGACGACCCCCGCTTCGCCCGCTCCCTGGCCGAGGGCCGCCCCACGCGCCCGCGCGAGTACCGGCGCACCGGGGCCCGCCTGGCGCTGGTCCTGGCGCTCGCCGCGATCGTGGCGGGTGCCGTGCACGGACACGGGCTGCTGCTCGCCGCCGGCCTGGTGGCCACCAGCGTCGCGGTGGACCTCCTGGGCCGCACCGGACGCCGGCACCGGGAGCCGCTGCGGGGCGGCGAACGGGCGACGCCGTGACGTCACTTCGCCCTCCTGGGAGGGCGCTCCGTCCTCGTCCGGTGACGACGGGCCCGGCGACGACGGTGAGCGTCGTGGCCGGACGCGTCGTACGTCGTACGCGTCACACGCCGGGCGCGGCCGCCCGGCCCG
>NZ_JAVRHI010000454.1:0-20965 GCF_034105845.1 Streptomyces sp. CRN 30
GAACTCCTCCTGCGTCGACTCCTTGTCCGCGAGGAACTGGATGTCGTCGACGAGCAGGATGTCCATCTCCCGGTACCGCTTGCGGAAGCTGTCGCCCTTGCCGTCGCGGATGGAGTTGATGAACTCGTTGGTGAACTCCTCCGAGCTGACGTACCGCACGCGCGTGCCGGGGTAGAGGCTCCGCGCGTAGTGCCCGATGGCGTGCAGCAGGTGCGTCTTGCCGAGCCCGGACTCCCCGTAGATGAAGAGCGGGTTGTACGCCTTGGCCGGCGCCTCGGCGACGGCGACCGCCGCGGCGTGCGCGAAGCGGTTGGAGGCGCCGATGACGAAGGTGTCGAAGAGGTACTTGGGGTTGAGCCGGGCGGTCGGCTCGCCGGGGCCCGTCGCGGGCGCGGGCTGGGCGGCCAGCGGCCCGGGAGCGCCCGTGGCGGGGCCGGGGCCGACGGGTCCGCCACGGTGGACGTGGCCGGAGCCGGCCGGCGGCTCGGGGGGTTCGCGCCGGGCGCCGCGCTGGTCGTAGTCGCCGCGCGACGGTTCGTAGTCGGGGCGCTGACCGTCGTACGGCGGCCGCTCCTGGTCGTAAGGGGGCCGCTCGGAGTCGTAGGACGGACGCTCGGTGTCGTACGGCGACCGGTCCTGGTCGTAGGGAGGGCGGTCCTGGTCGTACGGGGGGCGCTCGGGCGACTGCGGGCGGTAGTCCTGCTGGTAGCCGTCCGTGTACGGGCTCTTCTGGTACGCGTCCTGGGCGTAGTCCTTGGCGGGCTTGCCGTAGGGGCCGTCCTGCTGGGGCTGGCCGTAGGAGGGTTCCGGCGGGGAGGCGTACGGGTCGCGCTCGGGGAAGCCGAGGCGCTGCTGCTGCCAGCCGTAGTCGTCCTGCTGCGAGGGGCGCGGCCAGGAGCCGGGCTCGGGACGCTGGTACTCCGAGGGGTAGGCGGGGCGGGCCGTGGGGAGCTGGTCGGCGCGGTGGCGGCCGTAGGCGTCGTAGTCGTCGCGGGTGTCCCGGCTGTCGCGGGCGTCCCTGTTGTCCCGGCCGTCCCTGCTGTCGCGGCCGTCCCTGGTGTCGCGGGTGTCGCGTGCGTCACGTCCGTCGCGGCCCTGCTGGCCGGCCGGCGGGAGCTCGGGCTCCTCGTAGCGCGGCTGGGGGCGTGCGGGCGGCGCGGGGGGTTCGCCGGCCGAGTCGTCGACGGTGATCGCGATACGGATCGGGCGGCCGCACTCCCGGCTCAGCGTCTCGCTGACGACGGGTGCGAGCCGGCCCTCCAGTACGCCCTTCGCAAATTCGTTCGGCACGGCGAGCAGGGCGGTGTCGGCGACCAGGGCGAGGGGCTGGCAGCGCCGGATCCAGTGCTCGTCCTTCGACTCGACACCCTGGCCGCGGCCTTCCCCGAGGAGCTGCTCCAGTACGCGTGGCCACACTGCGGCAAGATCGGCAGGTACGTCAGCCACAGGGCACGCTCTCTCATGTGTCCCTCGAAGGTGTGATCCGAGGGGCGGGTCGGTTCGATCTGGTGTGGACGGGGCGGGAACGAAACAGAAGGGCCGGGGAGAAGGGAACGAATCGGAGTCCGGCCACGGTAGTCAGCGTGGCCGGTAGGGTTCAAGTTGTTGTCCCCAGCCTGTGGACAAGTGTCTCCCGGCGACCGTTGGTTTGACCGAATGGCGCAGCCCCACGTACCGTAACGAGGTCGAGTTGTCGATGGCTGCTGCCGCCTGCCTCCGATGGGCACAGATCGCTTCAGGTGATCGGAAAGCGGTGCACACGGGCGTAACGCGAGCTACTCGTGGGCGCACGGTGACAGCCAGGACGGCACCCCGCCACCTTCGATTCTTTCTGGAGCCCCCGAGTGAGCAAGCGCACCTTCCAGCCGAACAACCGTCGTCGCGCGAAGACCCAC
Source organism: Streptomyces sp. CRN 30 (assembly GCF_034105845.1). Classification (NCBI taxonomy): domain Bacteria; kingdom Bacillati; phylum Actinomycetota; class Actinomycetes; order Kitasatosporales; family Streptomycetaceae; genus Streptomyces; species Streptomyces sp. CRN 30. Next base: position 1,896 of record NZ_JAVRHI010000454.1, read on the forward strand.
GGCTTCCGACTGCGTATGCGGACCCGTGCCGGCCGCGCGATTCTCGCGTCCCGCCGTGGCAAGGGTCGCGCCCGTCTGTCCGCCTGATCCCGATCAGGTCATGACGTCGTGCTGCCCACCGAGAACCGGCTGAGGCGGCGCGAGGATTTCGCGACCGCGGTACGACGGGGGCGCCGGGCAGGCCGCCCGTCCCTCGTCGTCCATTTTTGTAGCGGTGCAACGGACCCGCACGCGCCTGGGGAGAGCGCTCCCCCGACGCGTGCGGGTTTCGTCGTCAGCAAAGCCGTAGGAGGCGCGGTCGTGCGCAACACGGTGAAGCGCAGGCTTCGCCATCTGATGCGCGACCGGGTCGATCTGTTCCCCCCCGGTAGCCTGGTAGTCGTACGAGCGCTGCCCGGTGCGGGTGACGCCGACCATGCACAGCTGGCCCAAGACCTGGACGCCGCCCTACAGCGGCTACTGGGAGGGGGCGCGCGATGAAGTACCCGCTGCTGGCTCTGATCAAGCTGTACCAGTGGACGATCAGTCCGCTGCTCGGGCCGGTCTGCAAGTACTACCCGTCGTGCTCCCACTACGGCTACACGGCCATCGACCGGCACGGTGCCGTCAAGGGAACGGCGCTCACCGCCTGGCGCATCCTGCGGTGCAATCCGTGGTCGCTGGGCGGCGTGGACCATGTGCCGCCGCGGAAGCGTCCGCGGTGGCACGAGATGCTGCGGAACGCCTGGCGCGTACGCAAGGGCGGGCCCTCCGCCGCCGAACCGGCCACCGAAGGACAGGCTTCTCCCACGAGTCAGTCCGGTCCTTCGAGCCCGGCCGCAGAGACCCAGTCCCATGCCCAAGGAGCATGATTAGTGGACACGATTGCCAGCCTTTTCAGCTTCATCACGACACCTGTCTCCTGGGTCATCGTCCAGTTCCACAGCGTGTACGGCGCCATCTTCGGCCCTGACACCGGATGGGCCTGGGGCCTGTCCATCGTGTCCCTGGTGGTCCTGATCCGGATCTGTCTGATCCCGCTCTTCGTCAAGCAGATCAAGTCGACCCGGGCCATGCAGACGCTCCAGCCCGAGATGAAGAAGATCCAGGAGCGCTACAAGAACGACAAGCAGCGTCAGTCCGAAGAGATGATGAAGCTGTACAAGGAGACGGGTACCAACCCGCTCTCCTCGTGCCTTCCCATCCTGGCGCAGTCCCCGTTCTTCTTCGCCCTGTACCACGTGCTCAACGGCATCGCGACCGGTGACACCATCGGCGTGATCAACGAGCGGCTGCTGGAGAGTGCCCAGAAGGCACACATCTTCGGTGCGCCGCTCGCGGCGAAGTTCACCGACGGCGCGTCCAAGGTGGAGTCCCTCGGCTCGTCCATCACGGACGTGCGGGTCGTCACCGCCATCATGATCATCCTGATGTCGGCGTCGCAGTTCTTCACCCAGCGCCAGCTGATGACGAAGAACGTCGACACCACGGTGAAGACGCCGTTCATGCAGCAGCAGAAGATGCTGATGTACGTCTTCCCGGTCATGTTCGCCGTCTTCGGCATCAACTTCCCGGTCGGTGTCCTCGTCTACTGGCTGACCACCAACGTGTGGACCATGGGCCAGCAGATGTACGTGATCCGGAACAACCCGACGCCGGGTTCCAAGGCCCAGTCGGCCTACCTGGACCGCCTGCTCAAGCACGTCACGCAGCATGACAAGGTCGGCCGCCGCAGCGAGCGGGCCATCGTCAAGGCGATCGTCGCCAAGGGCCGGGACCGCAACGAGTTCGAGCGCAAGTTCATCAACGGCCTCAGCAAGGCCGGCCTGGCGGCCCAGGCCGACGGCACGGTCGCCAAGAGCGAGACCGCGATCGAGTCCGAGGACGGTACGACGGCCACCGCCGTCCCCAAGCGGCAGCAGCCCAAGCGGCAGTCGAAGTCCCAGCGGCAGTCCGGCACCACGAAGGCGGCCGGAGAGACCGGGGAGTCGTCCGCCGAGCCGACGGACTCCACCGATGAGGCGAAGCCGAAGTCGTCGTCCCCGTCGCTGAGCAAGTCCGACCAGCCCCAGGACGCCAAGCCCGCCGCCAAGAAGGCCGCGCAGCAGAAGACCGGCTCCGGTTCCCGCAGCAAGGCCCAGTCCGGGCAGCGCAAGGGACCGCAGCGGCCCAAGTCCCCGTCGAAGAAGTAAGAAGGAGTCCATCCCGTGACGGAAGGCACCACCTCCGCCGCTGCCGAGGGCGCAGACACCCTGACCCGCCTGGAGCAGGAGGGTGAGATCGCGGCGGACTACCTGGAAGGTCTGCTCGACATCGCCGACCTCGACGGCGACATCGACATGGACGTCGAGGCCGACCGTGCCTCTGTTTCGATCATCAGCGACACGAGCGGCCGTGACCTGCAGAAGCTGGTCGGCCGGGACGGCGAGGTGCTGGAGGCTCTCCAGGAGCTCACCCGCCTGGCCGTGCACCGGGAAACCGGTGACCGCAGCCGGCTGATGCTGGACATCGGCGGCTACCGGGCCCGGAAGCGCACCGAGCTCTCCGAGCTGGGCGCCAAGGCCGCCGCCGAGGCCAAGAGCAGTGGCGAGCCCGTGCGGATGAACCCGATGACCCCGTTCGAGCGCAAGGTCGTGCACGACGCGGTCAAGGCCGCGGGGCTGCGCAGCGAGTCCGAGGGCGAGGAGCCGCAGCGGTTCGTCGTCGTGCTGCCCGCCTGATCGGCTTCCGCGTTCTCCCGGCCCCGTCTGTTGCGCAGGCGGGGCCGAACTTTGTCAGCCTGAATAGTTCTGGTGGTGTCGGCGCGGGAAGCGCCGACGCGGTACGGAAGGACGGTCCCCCGTGACGGAGGCAGCGGAGCTTCCCCCCGCGCCCGAGCAAGCCCGTGAGGTGTTCGGCGATCGCTACGCGGACGCGGTGCGCTACGCGGAGCTGCTCGCTGAGGCGGGTGTGCAGCGTGGCCTGATCGGTCCACGCGAGGTACCCCGGCTGTGGGAGCGGCACCTGCTGAACTGCGCGGTGCTCTCCGAGGTCGTGCCGACGGGGGTGACGGTGTGCGATGTCGGTTCGGGCGCCGGTCTGCCCGGTATCCCCCTGGCGCTCGTCCGGGACGACCTGAAGATCACCCTGCTGGAGCCCCTGCTGCGGCGGACCAACTTCCTGACCGAGGTCGTGGAGCTGCTGGGCCTGGACCATGTCACGGTCGTGCGCGGCCGGGCCGAGGAGGTCCTGGGGAAGCTTCCTCCGGTGCATGTGGTGACCGCCCGTGCCGTGGCGCCGCTGGACCGGCTGGCCACCTGGGGCGTCCCTCTGCTGCGGCCGTACGGCGAGATGCTCGCCCTCAAGGGCGACACGGCCGAGGAGGAGCTGAAGAGCGCGGGCACGGCGCTGAGCAAGCTGGGCGCCGTGGAGACGTCGATCCTGCACGTCGGCGAGGGCATCGTGGAGCCGCGGTCCACCGTGGTGCGGGTCGAGGTCGGGGAGAGTCCGGGCGGTGTGCGGTTCGCGGCCAAACGGGCCAAGGCTGCTCGCACCGGACGGGCGCGTCGGCGTCGCGGATAGCGCCGTGCCGGAGTGTCGGGACGGTTCGGCTTCGGCCGCTGTGCATCGTGTTTCACGTGAAACGTCGCTCACTGCTGCACGGCATCATCAGTCGCGGCCGCGCCGCGGCCGAACCCCGCGACCGCAAGCCTCTCGGATCGCTCCGTGAAGGACCGCCCTCTCAGGGAAACCCGTCACCCAGGGAGAACCCGTCCCTCGGGAGGGGCACGGAGTTGTCCACAGAGGTGCATTTCTCCACAGAAGAGCAGGCCTCACTGGTTCATGACCCCGATGGCATGGGAGGCTCTGTTCATTGCGAGCCTGAAGTCGAGGAGAGTGAATCCTTGCGGTCCGACGCCAATATCGCGGGCCCGATGACCGATCCGGTCCCCGGTCCCCGTACCGAGTCGATGGGGGCGGATGTTTCACGTGAAACACCGCCGCCGATGGACGACACTCCGATCGGTCGCGCGGCCCAACAAGCGGTAGAGGCAATGGGACGCGCAGGCGAGGGCCTGCCACGGCCCGAGCAGACCCGCGTCATCGTGGTCGCCAACCAGAAGGGTGGCGTGGGCAAGACGACGACGACCGTCAACCTTGCCGCCTCCCTGGCTCTGCACGGTGGCCGCGTCCTGGTGGTCGACCTCGACCCCCAGGGCAATGCCTCCACCGCGCTGGGCATCGACCATCACGCCGACGTCCCGTCCATCTATGACGTGTTGGTGGAGAGCAAGCCGCTCTCCGAAGTCGTCCAGCCCGTGCCGGACGTCGAGGGACTGTTCTGTGCCCCGGCCACGATCGATCTCGCCGGTGCGGAGATCGAGTTGGTGTCCCTGGTGGCGCGTGAGAGCCGTCTGGAGCGTGCCATCCAGGCGTACGAACAGCCTCTGGACTACATCCTGATCGACTGCCCGCCCTCCCTCGGCCTGCTGACGGTGAACGCGCTCGTCGCCGGCCAAGAGGTGCTGATCCCGATCCAGTGCGAGTACTACGCGCTGGAGGGTCTCGGGCAGTTGCTGCGCAACGTCGACCTGGTACGGGGACACCTCAACCCCGCTCTCCATGTGTCGACCATCCTGCTCACGATGTACGACGGCCGGACGCGCCTCGCGTCCCAGGTCGCCGACGAGGTGCGCAGCCACTTCGGTGAGGAGGTGCTGCGGACGAGCATTCCTCGCTCGGTCCGCATCTCCGAGGCGCCGAGCTACGGGCAGACGGTGCTGACCTACGATCCTGGATCGAGCGGTGCCCTGTCCTACCTTGAGGCGGCACGAGAGATCGCACTGAGAGGCGCGGGCGTCAGCTACGACGCGACGCACGCCCATATCGGTGCCCAGAACGATCCGAGCATGGTGGAGGGGATCCAGTGAACGAGCGACGGAGGGGGTTGGGTCGCGGCTTGGCTGCGCTGATCCCTCCTGCCTCAACGGAGAAGTCGGTGGCGACGGCCGCCCTGGGTGGTGCTGCTCCCGCGTCCCCCACGACCGTTCCCGGACTGTCGACAGACCGTGGTGTGGCGGCGGCGAAGCTGGCCACGCTGGCTCCTGTTTCACGTGAAACAGAGGAGGAGCCGACGGAGTCCGGCACGGTGGAGATGCCCATGGCTCCCATGGGTGCGCACTTCGCCGAGATTCCGCTGGACCACATCAAGCCGAACCCGCGGCAGCCGCGTGAGATCTTCGACGAGGACGCACTCGCCGAACTGGTCACCTCCATCAAGGAGGTCGGTCTCCTCCAGCCGGTCGTCGTGCGGCAGCTCGCCCCCGAGCAGTACGAGCTCATCATGGGTGAGCGGCGCTGGCGGGCGACCCGTGAGGCCGGGCTGGAGGCCATCCCCGCGATCGTGCGGGCCACGGACGACGACAAGCTCCTCCTGGACGCGCTGCTGGAGAACCTGCACCGTGCGCAGCTGAACCCGCTGGAAGAGGCCGCCGCCTACGACCAGCTGCTGAAGGACTTCAACTGCACGCACGACCAGCTGGCGGATCGCATCGGTCGTTCCCGTCCGCAGGTCTCCAACACGCTCCGGCTGCTGAAGCTCTCGTCGGCGGTCCAGAAGCGGGTGGCGGCGGGTGTCCTGTCCGCAGGCCATGCGCGGGCGCTGCTCTCGGTGGAGGACTCCGAGGAGCAGGACCGGCTGGCGCACCGGATCGTCGCCGAGGGGCTCTCGGTGCGGGCCGTCGAGGAGATCGTGACCCTGATGGGGTCCCGGCCGCAGAAGGCTCCCCGGGCCAAGGGGCCGCGGGCCGGCGCCCGGGTCTCCCCGGCGCTGTCGGACCTGGCGACGCGGCTCTCGGACCGCTTCGAGACGCGAGTGAAGGTGGACCTCGGACGGGAGAAGGGCAAGATCACGGTCGAGTTCGCCTCCATGGACGACCTGGGGCGGATCCTCGACACGCTGGCCCCGGGTGAGGGTCCCGTGCTGCAGCGGAGCATCGTCGACGACGAGCCGGAAGAGGGCGATTCCTGAGCCCTTGCGGGCGGAGCGCCCCTGGGTGCTCCGCCCGGCGCCAGAGCGGGCCGTGTCCGGTGTGTGCCGGAACGCGGCCCGCTCTTTGCTTTCAACCGGTATCGGGGCAATCGCTTCGTGGATACGATGCGATCAGGTATGGCGCATTCACCTGGCGGTACCTCTGAGAGCGAGGCAGAGCCATGCGAACGATGAGCCGCACCGGTTTGGTGAGCGCGGGTCTGGGGCTGGGAGCGATCGGGGGGTTCATCGGCAGTCTGCTCAGGGAGCGGAGTGCTCTGACGGCCGCCCTGGACGCGAAGGGCGAGGAAAGCGAGGAACAGCCTCCATGGGGCGTCGGCTCGTACCGCTCACGCTGGACAACCTCGAAGACGTTCCCCAGCGCTGTCGCTCATGTGTCTTCTGGGAACTCGACCCCGTCAGCGGGGAGGCCGCGGTAAAGGGCGGCACGTCCGCCTTGGAGAAGGAGTCCTGGATCTCCGCCGTCCTGCTGGACTGGGGATCCTGCGGCCGCGTCGTCTACGTCGACGACGTACCGGTGGGCTTCGTCCTCTACGCTCCGCCCGCCTACGTACCCCGCTCCACGGCGTTCCCCACGAGCCCCGTCTCGTCCGACGCGGTGCAACTGATGACGGCCTTCATCGTGCCGGGCTACCAGGGGCAGGGGCTGGGCCGCGTGATGGTCCAGACGGTGGCCAAGGATCTGCTGCGTCGGGGCTTCAAAGCGATCGAGGCGTTCGGGGACGCCCGCTGGAAAGAGCCCTCGTGTGTGCTGCCGGCCGACCATCTGCTCGCCGTGGGCTTCAAGACCGTGCGGCCCCATCCCAGCCAGCCTCGTCTCCGGCTGGAGCTGCGCTCCACGCTGTCCTGGAAGGAGGACGTGGAGATGGCACTCGACCGGCTGCTCGGTGCGGTGCAGAAGGAGCCGGCGCTCAGGCCGCTGTGAAGCGGGCCGACTGATCGGGGCGACTGATCGGGCCGACTGATCTGGTCAACTGAATGGGCCAACCCCGAGGGGTTGGCCCATTCGTGTTTCACGTGAAACATCGCCCCGTGAAACCTCGCCACGCGGAGCGTCGCGTCACTCGGCGATGAAGTCCTCAAGGTCGCGCACGATCGCGGCCTTCGGCTTGGCGCCGACGATCGTCTTGGCCACCTCGCCGCCCCGGTAGACGTTCAGGGTGGGGATCGACATGACGCCGTACTTGGCGGCCGTCTCCGGGTTCTCGTCGATGTTCAGCTTGACGATCTCGATCTTGTCGCCGTGCTCGGCGGCGATCGCCTCAAGGGACGGCGCGATCTGGCGGCACGGACCGCACCAGGCGGCCCAGAAGTCCACCAGGACGGGCTTGTCGTTCTTGAGGACGTCCTCTTCGAAGGAAGCGTCGGTCACTTGCTTCAGGGTGCCGGCCACTGCGGGCTCCTTAACTGGTTGGTGCGTGGGGCGGATGGGGGTTCAGACAGTGGTCTTCTCGGGCTCGGCCTTGTCCTCGTCGGACAGGGCGGCGAGGAAACGCTCGGCGTCGAGAGCGGCGGAGCAGCCGGTACCGGCCGCGGTGATCGCCTGGCGGTAGGTGTGGTCGACCACGTCACCGGCGCCGAAGACGCCCGTCACGTTGGTCCGGGTCGAGGGGGCGTCGACCTTGAGGTAGCCCTCCGCGTCCAGGTCGAGCTGGCCCGTGAAGAGCTCGGTGCGCGGGTCGTGGCCGATCGCGATGAAGAGACCGGTCACGGCCAGGTCGGACAGCTCGCCCGTCTTCAGGTTCCGCAGCTTCAGACCCGACAGCTTCGGGTCGCCCTGGATCTCGGCGACCTCGCTGTCCCAGACGAACGAAATCTTCGGGTCGGCGAAGGCACGCTCCTGCATGGCCTTCGAGGCGCGCAGGGTGTCACGCCGGTGGACGATCGTCACGGACTTGGCGAAGCGCGAGAGGAAGGTGGCCTCCTCCATCGCGGTGTCGCCGCCGCCGATCACGGCGATGTCCTGGTCCTTGAAGAAGAAGCCGTCGCAGGTGGCGCACCAGGAGACACCGCGGCCGGAGAGCGCGTCCTCGTTGGGCAGGCCCAGCTTGCGGTGCTGCGAGCCGGTGGTGACGATGACGGCCTTGGCCCGGTGGACCGTGCCGGCCGTGTCCGTGACGGTCTTGATCTCACCGGTCAGGTCGACGGACACGATGTCGTCGGGGATGAGCTCCGCACCGAAGCGCTCGGCCTGGGCGCGCATGTTGTCCATGAGCTCGGGGCCCATGATGCCGTCCTGGAAGCCGGGGAAGTTCTCGACCTCGGTGGTGTTCATGAGCGCGCCGCCGGCGGTGACGGCGCCCTCGAACACCAACGGCTTCAGCGACGCGCGCGCGGTGTAGAGCGCCGCTGTGTAGCCTGCGGGCCCGGAGCCGATGATGATCACGTTACGGACGTCGCTCACGGCTTGGTTCCTCGTCTCTGACAGGGTCTTCGGACTGCGTCTTCGTGACCGGTGAAAGCGTTTCTCAGAGCTCTCACCCCACCCAACGGATCCTACGGGGCGTGCATTCCCGCTGTGTCCGGGCACACGGCGACGGCCCGCCGGGCCTGCGCGGATGCGTGGCGGGCCGAGACGGCGGCAGGGAGCACGATCCGCACGTCAGCGCTCAGGAGCGGGGGTAGGAGTCCTTCAGCAGCACGTCGCCCGCGCCCAGGGAGGGCTGCGTCACACAGGCTGTCTCCACGAGGTAGGCGGCGACACGAGTGGTGTCGGCGCGGTCCGGGAGTACCACCAGCAGGACCTCGTGGCCCTGGTAGACGCCTTCCTCGGTGGCGAGCGCGGCGTCGTCGCGACCGATGCCCTCACGGACGCAGGACGGCACGGTGGGCTGGACGAAGACGCGGTTACCGGGGTCGTCCTCGGACTCCGCGCTGAGGCTCTGGGCCGTCGACGCCTCACCGCTGCTCGGCGGGGCGTCGTCGGACAGGAGATCGGAGACCCGGTTCTCCAGCTTCTCCTCGGAGAAGGTGTCGGCGAGGGCGGATTCCTGTCCGGGGTCTCCGGGTGAGTCGCCGCCGTTGACGGAGGTGACGATCGCGGTGCCGAGCCCGAGGGCGGCCACCGCGAACACGGCACCGAGGGCGGCGACCCTGCGGCGTCCGCTCCGGGCCCGCTTCTTGCGTCCCGGCCCACTGGTGGTGGAGGGCGCGTGGCCCGCGGGACGGACCGCCGGTGACGATGTTTCACGTGAAACACGGGCGCGGTCGCCGTCGTGCGGGGGCGCCGCTGCGGTGGCACCGACGCTGACCGTGTCCGGCTCGACGGCCGGGACCGGCTCTTCGAGGGAGTGTGTCTTCCCGCTCGTGGCCGTGTGGGGCGCTTCGGGAGCCGCGGTGGTCGGGGAGGGTGCCGTGGCGGTCGTGTCGGGTGCCGTGGCGCTCAGCAGGGCCTCCGCGGCGAGGGCGGCGTCGATGCGGCCGACCACGTCGTCAGGCATGCGCGGTGGTCCGGGCAGGGTGCCGAGCAGCCCTCGGATCTCCTCCAGGGACGCGTAGACGTCCGCACACAGCTCGCAGGCGTCCAGGTGCCGCCGTACGTCCGTGGTCTGCGACGGGGGGAGCAGACCCTCGGCGAGGTCGGAGATCTCCGTGACGTCCGGGTGCCGGGCCATGTCTGTCGTCGACGACGTCACGCTCGTCCACCTCCGCCCTTCACTGCGGCTGAATCACTCGGCCCTGCCTCGGTCGGGTCCGCTTCGCGCGGGCCCGCTGCGGGTGGGACGGACGTCCCCTGCGTCCGGTTCCGTCGCGCGCCCGGTCCGTCGTCGCCGCTGCCGTCCGGACGCAGATGGGTGAGCAACGGCAGGAGTCTCGCTCTGCCGCGGGCACAGCGGCTCTTCACGGTGCCGGTCGGCACGTCGAGGACGCGGGCGGCCTCGGCGACGGGGTATCCCTGCATGTCGACCAGGACGAGGGCCGCCCGCTGGTCCGGCGGCAGGGTGCCGAGGGCCTCCACGAGCTGCCGGTGCAGGTCGTTGCGTTCGGCGGGGGCGGAGGCCGACTCGTGCGGCTCCAGCAGCTGCTCAAGGCGTTCGGTGTCGTCGACCGGGGCGGTCTTGCGGGAGGCGGCTTTGCGGGCGCGGTCCAGACAGGCGTTGACCGTGATGCGGTGCAGCCAGGTCGTGACGGCGGACTGGCCGCGGAAGGTGTGGGCTGCGCGGTACGCGGAGACGAGGGCGTCCTGGACGGCGTCGGCCGCCTCCTCGCGGTCCCCCAGGGTACGCAGGGCGACGGCCCAGAGCCGGTCGCGATGCCGGCGGACGAGCTCACCGAAGGCGTCGGGATCGCCCTTCACATGCCGGGCGAGGAGGTCCTGATCGCTCGTGCCGCCGTACTCGGTGCCATCCGCCATCGGACCCCCCTCCCCTGTGTCCGGTCGCTGTCAGCCCTTGAAGGTCACGTTCGTGACGGCCTGCTTGTAGCCGGCGCTGCTGTAGCCGTCCGAGGGAGCGTTGGGCACGGCGGTGATCCACAGCAGTACGTACTGCGTCTTGACCGACTTGGACGCCTTGATGCTCAGGGAGGTTCCGCTGCCGGTGGCCTCTCCGATCTCCTTCATGCCGTCGACCCCGGTGGAGGGCGACAGCGCGTCCGCGGCGTAGAGGTGCACGGTGGTGTGGTCGCCGGTGTACCGGAGCCCTATCGAGGCGGTCGAGACCTCCTGGGAGGAACCGAGGTCGTAGACGATGCCCACACCGGGCTTGTACGGGGCGAGCGTCGGGCCGGCGTTGTAGCGATTGGTCCGCCAGTACGTGCTGCTGTCGCCGTCGTAGGTGTTGCCGACGTCGCCCGGAGCCTGGGCCTCACCGCTGGCGACGTACTCCTGGGCCGCCTCGATGGTGATCGGCTTGGCGGGCTTCTTCTCCTCGTTCTTGTCGTTCTCGTCGGTCGTCTGCGTCTGGTTCTGGTCGTCGGACTTGCCGCCCCGGTTCATCAGGGTGTCCGCCAGCTGCCAGCTGCCGAGGCCGAGGGCCGCGATGAGCAGGGCCGAGACGCCCCACTTGAGGGCCTTGCCGGTACGGCTCTGCAGCGGGGGCGGCGGGGCCGGTACGGGCTGCGTGGCGCCGAGGTGCGGCGCGGGGCGGCCGTAGGAGCCCTGCTGGTAGGCGGTGCGCTGGTAGTCGGGCGGGGTGGTGAACGCCGGCTCCGGCGGGCGGATGCGGGGCATCTCGCCGATCGCCTTCACCAGCTCCTCCGGCGTGGTGCACGCCGACTCGTGGCGGGAGGCGGTGGCGCCGTCGTTGGCGAGCGCGCGCATGGACAGCTCCGACAGCCCACGGTGGACTCCGGCGCGCACCTGGTCGGGGGGGATCAGGCCGAGGTCCTTGGGCAGGCCGGACAGCCCGTGGGCGTCGTCCTCGTAGGGCCAGCGCTGGGTGAGCGAGGCGTACAGCAGGGCGCCGATGGCCTCGGTGTCGGTGCGCTGCGGGGTGTCGGAGGTGATGCCGCGCAGGGCCGCGTTGACGGCGAGGCCGCGGATGCGCCACTGCCCCGTCGACGTGCGGAGCACGGCGTTGGGGTTGAGCCGCAGGTGGGAGAGGCCCTCACGGTGGGCGGCGGCCATGGCGGAGGCGACCTGGGTGACCATCTGGTAGGCGTCGTACACCTCCAGCGGACCGGCGGCCAGCAGCGCGGTGAGTTCGGTGGCGTCGGGGAGCCACTCGTGGACGACGTAGACGAGGTCGTTGTCCTCGACGGCGTCCAGGACCTGGACGAAGCGGGGGTCGCCGAGCAGCGCGGAGGAGCGTGCCGCGGCCAGCACGGACCGGGCTCGGGCGTGTTCCGCCGGCAGGACGTGCACGCCGACGGCGCGGCGCAGTTTCTCGTCCACCGCCCGCCAACTGCTGAATCCGTCCAGACGGGTGACGCATTCTTCGAGGCGGTACCGTCTGGCGAGCTTGTGACCGCTGTGCAGTTCGGGAGGCGAGGCCTTCCCGGAACCCTCGGTGCCGGCGCCCGCCTGTGCCTCGTCGCTGTCCGTGTCCCGCTCCCGGTTGTTGGCCACCCCGTCGGCCGTGGACTGGTCTTCCGCCTCCGCGGTCAGCCGCTTGTCGCCGCTGTTGTCCGCCACGTCGACGGCAGCTGTGCTCCGTTCCGCCACCGTCGTTCCTGCCTCCCCATTCGTTGCGCGCCGGACACCCGTCGCGCGCCGTCCGACGCCGAAACCAATTGTGCCCACAGTCCGCCGCTATGCACGACACGCGGCGACGGACGATGGTTGTGCGCCTACCCCCCGTCTCAGCGTCCCAGGCGTCCGCGGACCATACCGACCATCGAGTTCAGCTCCTCGATGCGCATGCGGCGGGCCGCGACGTAGAAGATTCCGAGCAGGATGACTCCACCGGCCAGGAGGGCCGCGAGGGAACCCGCGACGCCCTGGCCGAGCGCGTGGGCGATGCCGTAGCAGGCGGCGCCGCTGAGCAGGGCGGCCGGCACCGAGGCGATGGCCAGCCGTGCGTAGGTCCGCAGCACCCGGGCGCCGTCGAGGTCGCCGCCGAGCCGCTTGCGCAGCCGGCGCCAGGCGATGCCGACGCCGATGGCGTAGGCCAGGCCGTAGGCGGCGGCCATGCCGACGACGGCCCAGCGCGGCGGGATCAGGAAGTAGCAGAGCGCGGAGGCGCCGGCGTTGACGGCCGCCACGATCACCGTGTTGTAGAACGGCGTCCGGGTGTCCTCGTAGGCGTAGAACGCGCGCAGGACGACGTACTGCACGGAGTACGGGATGAGGCCGAGGGCGAAGGCCATCAGCATGTAGCCCATGTTGGTGGCTTCGCCGGCGCCCGAGGAGCCGAAGATCAGCGTGCACATCGGGATGCCGAGCGAGATGAAACCGAAGGCGATCGGCACGATGGCGACGGCCGTGGTGCGCAGACCCTGGGAGATGTCGTCGCGGACCGCTCCGGCGTCGTCCTCGGCGGCCGAGCGTGAGAGCCGCGGCAGCAGGGCGGCCATCAGGGAGACCGTGATGATCGCCTGCGGCAGACCCCAGATCAGCTGGGCGTTGGCGTAGGCGGCGAAACCGGTGCCGTCGACCGGGGAGGACTTGCCCGCGGCGGTGGACAGCTGGGTGACGACGATCGCGCCGGCCTGGTTGGCGAGGACGAAGAGGAAGGTCCACTTGGCGAGGGTGATCGCCTTGCCGAGGCCGTGGCCCTTCCAGTCGAAGCGCGGCCGCATCCGGAAGCCGGTCTCGCGCAGGTAGGGGATCATCGCCAGCGCCTGCACGACGAGGCCGAGGAGGATACCGACGCCGAGGAGGCGCTGTCCCTCCTCCGGGATGCTGGTGACCTTCATGCCGGAGTCGGCGGCGGTGCCGTAGACCCAGATGAACATCCCGAGCGTCACGATGATGACGATGTTGTTCAGGACCGGCGTCCACATCATCGCGCCGAACTTGCCGCGTGCGTTGAGGACCTGCCCCATCACCACGTGGACGCCCATGAAGAAGATCGAGGGCAGGAAGTAGCGGACGAAGGTGATGCCGACCTCGTTGGCCGCCGGGTCGCTGGCGACCGGGTCGGACAGCGCCCGGATGAGGAGGGGCGCACCGAGGATCGCCAGCACGGTGAGCGCGCCGAGCGCCACCATCACCAGCGTCAGCAGACGGTTGGCGAACGCCTCGCCGCCGTCGTCGTCCTCCTTCATGGCCCGCACGAGCTGCGGGACGAAGACGGAGTTGAGACCGCCCCCGACGGTGAGGATGTAGATCATCGTCGGCAGCTGGTAGGCGACCTGGAAGGTGTCGCCGAGGAGACCGACGCCGAGGGCGGAGACGATCAAGGCGGAGCGGATGAAGCCGGTGAGCCGGGAGACCATCGTGCCGGCCGCCATCACGGCGCTCGACTTCAGCAGTCCGGCGGCGCGGCCGCCCTTCTTGGCCGGTGCGGCCGCCGCCGTGAGCGGCATGGTCGCGTCGCTCCCCTGCGAGGGTGTCTCGGCGGCCGGCGGGGGCGCGGTCAGGTACTGGCCGGGCGGGGGCGACGCGTGCTGCTCCTGGGCGTCCCCGGGGTTTCCGTAGGAGCCGGGGGCCTGCGGCTGCGCGCCGTACGGGCCCTGTCCGGCCCCGGGGTTCGCGCCGTACGGGCTCTGTCCCGCTGCCTGGTCGGAGCCATATGAGGGCTGTGCCGCCGGGTCCGAGCCGTACGGGGACGGTCCCGCCGCCGGGTCGGTGGCGTACGTGTTCTGGCCGGCCTGCTGTCCCGCCGGGGCGGCGGCGCTGTACCGGCCGGGTGCGGGAGCCGATCCGTACGGGTTCTGGACGGCCGCCGCCGGGTCCGCGCCGTAGGGGCCGGGCGCCTGGGGCTGGGGGTACTGGCTCCGATCCGGCTGCTGCCGGTCCGTCCGGTGGCGGTTCGGTGCGGGGGACGGGCCGGGGACGGTGGAGCCGTCGGTGTAGGACGGGTGGCCGCCGCCCTGCTGCTGGTCACGGAAGAGATGGGCGAAGGCGTCCGGCTCGTGGCGCTGCTCACCGGCCTGGGAGACCAGGTCGTCCACGCCCACGAACTGGGTCGTGCGGGGGTCGTCGCCGTACGGCAGGTACTGGGTGGGGCCCTCCGGCTCGGGCGCCGGGGGCTCCGCCCAGACCTGGGGGTCCGGGGAGTACGGCGACTGGGGCGGCCGGCCGTAGAGCGGCTGCTGCGGCGGGTACGTGCCCGGGGGCGGCGGGGGGTGCGCGGCGCGGTCGTACATCGCCTCGTCGACCGGGTCCTGCGCGGACAGGTCCTGGGCCCGGTAGGGGTCCTGGTCGTAGGCGTCCTGGAGGTACATGTCCGCAGGCGGCTGCGACGGCGTCTGGTCGTGCTCGGGCGGCGGGCTCTCGGGGTGACCCGAGCTGCCCGCGGCCTGGCCACGGTCACCGTCGTACGGCGCGTTCATGGTTTACCCCACCTCATCGTCCCCGGCCCACCGGCCACGACATCTCAACGGTCCACTCTCTCACCCGTCCCGGACGGGTCGGCGCTTTCCGCTGCGGTGTCCGCTCCCGGGTCACTCGGCTGCCCCGGGTCGCCTGTCCGGGAGTCTGTCCCGGAGTCCTTCGTGAGACGGTCGGCGGCGCCGTCCGGGTTCTCCCCGGTACCGCTCTCCGCGCCGTCCGCGCCCGTTTCGCCGCCGTCCTGCTCCTCCTCGGCGGCGGCGCGGGCCGCGGCGCGCTTGCGCTGCTGGTACATGCGGTAGCCGGCCAGGACGAGGAGGAGGACACCGCCGCCGATGACCAGCATCACGGTGGCGGTGATCTCGGTGACCTTGACGTCGAAGGTGACCGGCTCGCCGTACTTGCGGCCGTCCGCCGTGTACAGCTGCGCGATGACCGTCGCCCGGCCGTTGGCGTTGGCGGACGTGGTGAACTTCACCGACTGGCTGTGCCCGCCGGAGACCGACACGGGCTGCTCCTGGTAGGCGTCGCCGCCGATCTCCAGTCGCGTCGGGTTGGTCGAGGTGAGCCGCAGCACCAGGTGGTCGGCGTCCTGCACCAGGTTGTTCTGGACGGTCACCGGGATGGTGGCGCTGCGGCCGGAGAGCTTCGTCTCGGACTTGTCGATCAGCCGTACCTGGCCCGTGAGCCCGTCCAGGTAGGTCTCGACGCCGTTGCGGAACGTCTGCGCCTGGGCGGCGCGGTCGCGCCAGGACGTGGACATCCCCCGGTTCATGGCCCGGCCGAAGGGCGTCACGACGCGGGAGCGGTCCGACAGGACGGCCTTGAAGTGGTCGATCTTGTCCTGGGTCCGGGCGAGCTGCTCGAACACGGTGTGCGGCAGTTCCTGCTTGCGCAGGGAGGAGGGGTAAGCGGACCGCGACGGCACCTTCGTCGTGGCGCCGGGGTCCGGCTTGGCCGAGGCGGTGTCGGCGAGGTCCTGGGACTCCGACCAGTCGCCGCCCTGCAGTGCGGTCAGGGCCTCGGCCATCGCACGGGCCTGGCTGCCGGTCGGCATCCGCTGCGGTGCGACGACCACGCTGCGCTGCTTGCCGGTCTGCAGGTCCAGCGACAGGCTCTGGGCGAGGAACTGCTGCACGGCCGCCGTCGACGTGGACGCCTTGGTCAGATCTCCCTCGAACGCCGTCGAGAGCCGGGCGTCCGCGACGACCGCCGTGGTACCGCCGCCGATCGGCCGGGCCGCGGACGGCGTGTACGACAGGCCGCCGGTCTCCTCCAGGCTGTCGCTGCGGGTGATGATCTTGTCGGCGCCCGCGGAGGTGGCGACCTTGACGATCGAGGGGTCGACGGCACCCTCCACCGGCCAGGCGAAGTCCGTGGTCGGTTTCACGTGGAGGATCGGCTCGACCGTGTTGGTGACGACGTCGGTCGCCTCCTTCAGCTGGCTCAGCGAGCCGGTGAAGTCGGTGCCGTTGTGCGCGAGGGAGGCCAGGTCGGGATCGGCGAAGGGCAGTGCGACGACCTCCTTGTCCGCCACCGCCTTCTGCAGGTCCGCCAGCCACTGCTTGGCGACCGCCTGGTGCTTGCCGGCCGTGGTGGTGCCGTCCTCGCCCCGGACCTCGTAGGTGCGCGTCATCGCGTCGACGGAGGCCAGCAGGTCGGGATCGACCACCCAGGTGACGTCGAGGTCCTTGCCGAGCGTCACCATCTGGTTCAGGCGGCCGCCCGGGGAGATCTCCTTGGCGAGGTCCTCGTTGAGGAAGACCGGCGTCTGCTGCTCGTTCGAACCCGTCTCCGCCGCCATGTGGGAGGTGGAGATCAGCGGCCACAGGAAGGTGGTCTTCGTCCTGGTGCCGGCCTCGTCGGGCTGCCAGGGCAGGAAGGTGCGCTCCACGCCCAGGATCTGCTCCCAGGGCTGCGCGGACGTCTGCCCGGAGAGCGCCACCGCGAGCTGGTAGACGCCGTCCTGGCCGAGGTCCAGCGCGTCGACCGGCACCGACAGGGTGAAGTGCTCGGCGACCCCGGGCGTGAGCTTGGGGAACTCCTCGGTGTACTTGTCGTCCACCGCCGTACCGAGCGAGCCCTGCGGGTCGTCGCTGTTCCTGGCGACGGCGTCGATGGAGGAACGGGTGTCGAGCTGCGGCCCGACGCGCAGGTCGACCTGCGCGTCCGTGACCGCCTGCTTGCCGTTGTTCGTCACCGTGCCCGACACCGTGACCGTGTCGCCGTCCGTGGGGGCGGCGGGGCTGAGCGAGTCGACGGCCACGGACACCCCGTCCGAGGCGGCCGCCGCCGTGGCGGCGCCGGTCTGCGTCTGTGCCTGGGCCGCGCCGGAGGCCGGCACCTGTGCCAGGCCCGCCAGCAACGGTGCGGAGGCGAGCAGTGCCACAGTGCGCCGTACCCAGCGGCGGGCAGGTGAGGGATGGGTCCCCTGGAAGTCTGCCGCCTCGGCCACGCGCTCGCCCGTCCCTCGTCGTCGTCAGTGGTCGTCGGATTGTGCGTCCACGCATGGTAACGATGCGCGCTGAGGGGAAGTGCCGCGGAGTGCGCCACAAGATCGGCCGAAGGGACCCGGCGCGAGATCGGGACGCCGCGTATATGCCCCTATAGAGGGGAGCGTCGCGACAAGGGGTGCGCGGGCGTCTGCGCGGGCCACGTACCCTTTTCTGTTGTGCCGAACGCCAATGAAGTCAACCCCAGTGCCCTGAGCCAGGCGCAGCACCGTGCGGTGAGCGAACTGCTGCGTGTCTCGCCGGTAGCCGACGACCTCGCCCGCCGATTCGAGGAGGCCGGCTTCTCTCTCGCCCTGGTCGGCGGCTCGGTACGCGACGCGTTGCTGGGGCGGCTCGGCAATGACCTGGACTTCACGACAGACGCCCGGCCGCAGGACGTACTCAAGATCATCCGGCCGTGGGCGGATGCCGTCTGGGAGGTCGGGATCGCCTTCGGCACGGTCGGGGCGCAGAAGGCGGCTCGTGTCGGCGACGAGGACCGGACCCTGCAGATCGAGGTGACCACCTACCGGTCGGAGGCGTACGACCGCACCTCGCGCAAGCCCGAGGTGTCGTACGGCGACTCCATCGAGGAGGACCTCGTCCGGCGGGACTTCACGGTGAACGCGATGGCCGTCGCCCTGCCGCGGAAGGAGTTCGTCGACCCGCACGGCGGACTGGACGACCTCGCGGCGCGGGTGCTGCGCACGCCGGGGACGCCCGAGGAGTCCTTCTCCGACGATCCGCTGCGGATGATGCGGGCCGCGCGGTTCGCCGCGCAGCTCGACTTCGAGGTGGCTCCCGAGGTCGTCGTGGCGATGAAGGAGATGGCCGGGCGGCTGGAGATCGTCTCGGCGGAGCGGATCCGGGACGAGCTGAACAAGCTGTTGCTCTCCGCGCACCCGCGCAAGGGTCTGAAGCTTCTGGTGGAGACCGGACTGGCCGAGTACGTCCTGCCCGAGCTGCCGGCGCTGCGGCTGGAGAGGGACGAGCACCACAGCCACAAGGACGTCTACGAGCACACGCTGATCGTGCTGGAACAGGCGATGGCCCTGGAGGAGGACGGGCCCGACCTGACGCTCCGGCTGGCCGCGCTGCTCCACGACATCGGCAAGCCCCGCACCCGCCGCTTCGAGAAGGACGGGCGCGTCTCCTTCCACCACCACGAGGTGGTCGGGGCGAAGATGACGAAGAAGCGCATGACGGCGTTGAAGTACTCCAACGAGCTGGTCAGGGACGTCTCCCGGCTGGTCGAGCTGCACCTGCGCTTCCACGGGTACGGCACCGGTGAGTGGACCGACTCGGCGGTCCGCCGGTACGTGCGGGACGCGGGCCCGCTGCTCGGCCGTCTGCACAAGCTGACCCGGTCCGACTGCACGACGCGCAACAAGCGCAAGGCTGCGGCGCTCTCGCGAGCGTACGACGGGCTGGAGGAGCGGATCTCCACACTTCAGGAGCAGGAGGAGCTGGACGCGATCCGCCCGGATCTCGACGGCAACCAGATCATGGAGATCCTCGGGATCGGTCCCGGCCCCGCCGTCGGCCAGGCGTACAAGCACCTGCTGGAGCTGCGGCTGGAGAACGGGCCGATGGATCGCGAGGCCGCGGTGGCGGCGCTGCGCGAGTGGTGGGCCGCGCAGGAGAGCTGATCACGTACATGCGTCGGGGGTCGTGTTTCACGTGAAACACGACC
>NZ_JAVRHI010000455.1:0-25095 GCF_034105845.1 Streptomyces sp. CRN 30
CGACGGCGTGATCGGCGCCTTCGCCATCACCAACGACATCGTGCTGATGGCGCTGGGACTCGGCATCGGCGCCATGTACGTCCGTTCGCTCACCGTCTACCTGGTCCGCCAGGGCACCCTCGACGACTACGTCTACCTGGAGCACGGCGCCCACTACGCCATCGGCGCCCTCGCGGCACTGCTGCTCATCACCATCCAGTACGAGATCAACGAGATCATCACCGGCCTCATCGGCGTCGTGCTGATCGCCGCCTCCTTCTGGTCCTCGGTACGGCGCAACAGGGCGCTCGCCGCGTCGCGTCCGCCGGTGGGGGCGGCGCGGCCGGGTCCCCCGCCAGATGGGAGCGGAGCCGCAGGTGTCTGAACTCGAAACTCGCCCCGCTCTGCCGCAGCACACCGCGCCGGTGGGCGTCTTCGAGGAAGGCCATCAGCCGCCACGGCAGCCGGCCCGTCGCCGCGAGCCAGATCCTGGCCACCGTGTAGCGGCCCCACGCGGACAGGGAGAGCGCGGCGGTGCCGAGCGGCAGCCAGAGCTGGGTGCTGACGTGCACCAGGCCGTCGAAGTCGCCGCGCACCACCGACACCGGTACGCAGACGAGCGCCACCAGCAGGGCGACGGCCCCGCCGCGCGTGATCGACGCCGTCCGGTCCGTGCGCAGCGAGGAGGCGGGCCCCACCGCCCGCATCACGTCGGAGGGCTCGCTCAGGGCGCGGTACACGCCGCACACGCAGCCGCCGACCACTCCGATCAGTACCCCGGCGGCCACCAGCGGCGGCAGCACGCGGTGCAGGACGCCGCTGACCGGGCCCTGGGCGAGCCAGCCGCGTGCCGGTGCGGGCAGGGCCGAGCGGAGGTTGCCGGCGTAGGCCACCGTCGTGCGGGTGTTCCGGCTCGCCTCGCCCGTGGCCGTCACCGGTGGGCGGGCGGACAGGCTGAGCCGGACGGTCACGGCGCCCTCGCGTGACTCGAACTCCGTGCGCAGCGAGGTGAAGGCGACGCATCTGCGGCGGGGCCGCAGCGGCAGGGTGCAGTCCGTCGGCCGGACCGCCTCGGGATAGGCCACCGGGAGCGCGCCGTCACCGGGCAGGAGCAGCGTGCCCCGGCGGGGCCGCACGGTGACCGCCGTGCGCAGGCCGGGTCGTTCCGCGAAGCGCCAGCCGTCGATCTGCCGTCCGGCGAGGTCGGCCGCGGAGGCCGTTTTGAGGGTGGTGACCGCCGCCGCGGACAGTCCGGCGGCGGTGCAGGCGGCGACGCCGATCAGCAGGGCGACCGCGGTTCCCCGGGCGGTGCCGGCGGCGAAGCGCCGGGAGATCCGGGCGGCCCGTACCGGGTGCGGGCTGTCCCGTCCGGCCCGGCGGGTCGCGCCCGCGAGCAGGGCGGCTCCGGCGGCCGCGCAGGTGGTGCCGACCAGCGCGGTCCACGGGCTGCCGGACCGGCCGGCCGCCACCAGTCCCGTCGCTGTCGCGCCGCCGAGGAGCAGGGCCGCTCCGCAGCCCCGGGCCAGCGCGCGCCCGGCGGCGCCGCTCCACGGCAGGCTGAGCGGCTCCGGCCGCCGCGGCAGTCCCGCGATGCCGAAGAACAGGGTGAACAGGAGCGAGAACAGGCAGCCGCCGAGGAGGTCGGGCACCCATCCGTCGGTCGTCCCGCCGAAGCGGAATCCGAGCCGGAGGTCGTCGGCCCAGGCGTAGCCGGCCCACAGCAGCGCGCTCGCGCCGATGGTGATCAGGGCCTGTCTGCCGTGGAAGCGGCGGTCCGGGCGGGTGCCGTCCGGCGGCAGCAGGCAGTGTGCCCCGAGGGCGAATCCGAGGGTCTGCCCGGTGACGGCCGCGACGGCCGACACGAGGTCCTCGACGCCGGCGAGGTCGTTCGCCGTACGGACCGCCGTGACGGGCAGCACCAGGAGGGAGAGTACGGCCATGGCCAGCAGTCCGGGTGCGTACAGCGCCAGCGGGCGGGGCAGCATGGACTCCAGTTCCCACCAGGCCAGCCGTCCGCCGGGGCGGCATCGTGACGCGCGGGCCAGGGTTTCGAGCCGGCGGGTGGCGGTGGCCGCGGGCTGCGGTCCGGTGTCCGCGAAGGCCGCGGGTACGAAAACCTCCAGCAGGTGTTCCTCGACGGCTTCCGTGGTCGCGAAGCGCTCCGGGTCGAGCAGTTCGGAGGGGTCGCGGGAGGTGTCGCCGTAGACGGCGCGCGCCAGTGCCACCATCAGGGGGCTGCCGAGGACCCGGGCCGCGGGCAGGTGCGGTGAGTGCCGGAGCCGGGCCAGGACCGGTGTCCACACGGTGCCGGTCGTGCCGTCGGCGCGGCGCAGCGGCCGTGCCGTGCGCTCCAGGTGGGCGGCGGCGCGGTCGAGGGACAGCGGCAGCAGTTCCACCACCTCGGCGGCGGTGAGCACGTCGCCCTCGGTGACCGCCGTCTCCCACGCTTCCCGGCGGCTGGTGAGCAGCAGCGGCAGGTCGGCGTCGAGTTCGGCGTTGACGCGGCGGACGGCCGCGCCGTGGGCGGGGCGCGGCAGTTCGTCGAAGCCGTCGAGGACCGGCAGGACGAGACCCGTGTCGAGCAGGGCGCTGGCGAGGCTGCGCCGTTCGTCGGCGGGGGCCGCCAGCGGCCGGTAGTCGGTGGCGAGCCGGGTGGCGAGCCAGTCGCGCAGGCCGGAGCGGAGCGGGTCCCAGCCCGCCAGCGGGAAGATCACCGGAACCGGGCCGCCGGGCTGCCGCTCGGCGAGCCGGCCGAGGACGAACCGCAGGGCGAGGACACTCTTCCCGGACCCCGGGCCGCCCAGTACCACCAGCCGTCGGCCGGGCAGCTCCGGGAACGGCGCGGTGGTGTCCTCGGTGCGGCTGTCGCGGGGCGCGGGCAGTGACCGTACCCGGTGGATGTTCTCGGGGTGGTCGGCCAGGCTCCGGTCCGCGGGCGCCCACTTCACGTCGAGCGGTGCCGGGTCCTGGAGGCGGCGCAGGCGGGCCTCCGCCGCCCACTGTTCCCGCACGGCGTCGGCGAGTGCGTCGGCCGCCCGGCGCCGTGCGTCGGCTCCGGAGCGGCCGGTCGTCTCCTCGTCGTCGCGGACGAGGTCGGCCACGAGCGCGGCGACCGACACGAAGGCGCCGACCGCCGACACCAGCACCCCGGCGGTGGCCGTGTCGTCCCACCAGAACCGCAACGAGCCCGCCAGTGCCGCCAGCGACGCCCCGCACACGGCGAACCCCAGCCGCCGCCGCAGCCGGACACCGCCCCGTCCCGCACGCATACGTCCCCCTCGCGGACGGCTCCCGTGCCGTGCCGCTGTGTCGAACCTCCCGTTGTAACGGGCCGTTCGCAGACGGTGTGCCTGGACGTGTCAGTTCGAGACACGTGTGAGGGAGCGCGCGGAAGCGCTCGGGGAGCGGGCCGCAGCGGAACGCTCCGGGGGCGCCGTGGCGGACGGCTGTGCGTGTACGGGCCATCCGTACCCGTGGTCCGGGGCGTCGCCGTCAGTCTCCGGGGCCCGCGTCCAGTTCCGCCGTCGCGGGGTCGAGGAGGCGGGCGAGGAAACGGCGGGTCCGGTCGTGGAGCGGGGCGCCGATGACCTGGTCGGGAGTGCCGTCCTCGACGACGACGCCACCGTCCATGAAGATCACCCGGTCGGCGACCTCGCGGGCGAAGGACATCTCGTGGGTCACCACCATCATGGTCATGCCCTCGCGGGCGAGCGACCGCATCACCGCGAGGACATCGCCGACCAGTTCCGGGTCGAGCGCCGAGGTCGGCTCGTCGAACAGCATGACGGTGGGGCCCATGGAGAGCGCGCGGGCGATGGCGACGCGCTGCTGCTGGCCGCCGGAGAGCGACGCCGGGTAGGCGTGCGCCTTCTCGGCCAGGCCGACCCGCTTCAGGTTGTCGGCGGCGACCCGGCCCGCCTCGGCCTTGTCCCGGCGCAGCACGCGGCGCTGGGGGAGCGTCAGGTTCTCGGTCACCGTCAGGTGCGGGAAGAGGTTGAACTGCTGGAAGACCATGCCGATGCGGCGGCGGGCGGCGTCGATGTCGACGTCCGGGTCGGTGAGTTCGGTGCCGCCGACGTACACCTTCCCGCGGGTGGGTTCCTCCAGGAGGTTCACGCAGCGCAGCAGGGTGGACTTGCCCGAGCCGGACGGGCCGATGACGCAGACGACCTCGCCCTGGCCGATCTCCAGGTCGATGCCGCGCAGCACCTCGTTGTCGCCGAAGGACTTGTGCAGGTCCTGGACGCGGATCTCGGGTCGGCTCATTTCACGGCCTCCTGGGCCTTCGCCTCCATGCGGCGCACGACGAAGCCGAGCGGGACCGTGACCAGCAGGTAGCACAGGCCGGCGACGAGGATCGGGGTGGAGTTGGCGGTCGTGCTGGCCAGGTC
This sequence comes from Streptomyces sp. CRN 30, assembly GCF_034105845.1. Lineage (NCBI taxonomy): Bacteria > Bacillati > Actinomycetota > Actinomycetes > Kitasatosporales > Streptomycetaceae > Streptomyces > Streptomyces sp. CRN 30. Next base: position 4,371 of record NZ_JAVRHI010000455.1, read on the forward strand.
GCGGCCGTACTTGGACAGTTCGCGCTCCTCCAGGGTGACGCCGAGGAAGAGTACGAGGGAGGAGTCCTTGAACAGCAGGACCAGTTCGTTGGTGAGCGGCGGCAGGATGATCCGGAACGCCTGCGGGATGATGATCGAGACCATGGCGCGGGCGGGCGAGAAGCCCAGTGAACGCGCGGCCTCCAGCTGTCCCTTGGGGACGGCCTGGATGCCCGCCCTGATCGTCTCGGCCATGTACGCCGCCGCGACGAGGCCGAGGGCGAGGGCGACCTTGCCGTAGGTGCCGCCGACGATCTCCGTGCCGGGGAAGGCCAGAGGGATGGCGACCCCGATGAAGATGAAGATCAGCAGGGCGGGCAGGCCGCGGAAGACCTCGATGTAGAGGCCGGCCAGCCACCGGTAGGGGCCGACCGACGACAGCCGCATCAGCGCGATGACGATGCCGAGGGCGAGACCGACCACGAAGCCGGTCACGGTGTAGAGGACGGTGTTCTTCAGCGCCAGGGTGATGACGTCGGGGAACATGTCGCCGGCGATGTCGGCCTGCGCGAACTGGTTGCGCAGCCGCCCCCAGTCCGCGGCGAGCGCGAAGGCCACGACGACGCCGGCGAAGACGACGTACTGGGCGCCCCGCGACAGGCTGCGCCGGCGGCGTCTGCTGAGTCCCTTGCGGCGGGGCGCGATATCCGTCGCGGACTCGGTCATGAGGCGGACGGGGAGGCGGCGGAGGCGTCGTACGGGCCGATCCACTGCTCGTAGATCTTCTGGTACGTGCCGTCGGCCTTGGCGTCCGTGATCGCCTTGTCGACGGCCTCGGTGAGCGCGCTGTTGCCCTTCTTGACGGCGAAGCCGTACTGCTCGCCGGTGTCCAGGTTGTCAGCGACGGCGTAGGCGGCGGCGGTGGCCTTGTCCTTCAGCCAGCCCTGGACTACGGGGTAGTCGATGACGACGGCCTTGACCTGGCCGGTGCGCAGTCCGTTGAGGACCGCGTCGGAGGACTCGAAGGAGACCGGGTCGAACCCCTCGTTCTTGACGTACTCCTCGCCGGTGGTCTGGGCCTGCGCGCCGAGCTTGATCTTCTTGGACTTGATGTCGGCGAGGGAGGTGATGCCGGCCTTCTTGTCCGTCAGCACGGCCTGGGTGGCGTCGAAGTAGGGGACGGAGAAGTCGAGGTTCTTCTTGCGCTCGTCGGTGATGGTCATGCCGGCGGCGGCGAGGTCGCACTCGCCGGAGTTGAGGAAGGCTCCGGTCTTGAAGTTCTCGAACGGGGTGTCGAGGATCTCCTGCTTCACGCCGAGTTCCTCGGCGACGAGGTCGATCAGCGCGACGTCGAAGCCCTGCACCTTGCCGTCGATCTCCGACTGGAACGGCGGGTACGGCAGGTGCGTGCAGGTGGTGAGCCGGCCGCTCTTGACCAGGCTCACCCCGCCGGTCGTGGTCTTCGAGCCGCCTCCGTCGTCGGTGGACGTACAGGCGGACACGAGCAGGAGTCCCGCCGTCGCGGTGGCGGCGGCGAAGACACGGGTGAGGCGCCCGGGGAGCGTGGTCACGGGTGGCCTTCCTGTTGAGGAACTGAGAGACGGTTAAGTCTGATCATAAGGTTTTCTTTGAGGTTCCCCAACGAAGATCGAGAGTTCCTCCTGGTCAGCTGCCGGCCCCGGACGGGGTGATGGGCTAGCGAGTACGAAAGGGTCACTCACGCGGGTGGTCGTGCCGGAGGATTCGCGGGGCCCGTGCCCAAGGTCCGCGTCGGGCGTAACGGAAGCCCGACGCGATCGACGGGTCACCTCGTGACGCGGCCCGTACCGCCGCGGCGCATCTCGGGCACCGCGCGGGGCTCCTCCGGCCGGCCGCGGACGGTCACCGGCGCGCGGCCCCTCGTTTCCTCCTTCGCGCGCCTGCCGGGAATTTCACGCGCCGTGCGCGCCGGCATTCCGCGCCGGGACGCTTCAAAAGCGTGATTGTCGCCCAGTTGGCCCTCATGCATACTGGCGGCGAAAGGCTGCACAGAGCTCCACAGGAAGGACCATTCGGCGTGTCATCCCGGCACCTCCCTCTCCTGGCCGACGGCCATGGAAACCGGCTTTCCCCGGACACCTGCACCTTCAAATGCGGGAACGCCTGTGCCCAGGACGCGCCGAACACCTCGGGAAATACCTCGTTCGGGGAATTGCTGCGCGACACGCTCTCGCGCCGGGCCCTGCTCGGCGGCGGGGCGCTGGCGCTGGTGGCTCCGGGGGTGCGTGATCGTTTGGCTCCGGGGGTGCGTGATCGTTCGCAAGAAGGAGTCAGGGCGGCGGCGTTCGAGCCGGTGCCGTCCGACGCCGGGGACCGGGTGACCGTCCCCGAGGGCTTCACCCACGACGTGCTCATCAGCTGGGGCGATCCGGTCCTGCCGGGCGCCCCGCCCTTCGACTACGACCGGCAGAGCGAGGCCGCCCAGGCCGGCCAGTTCGGGGTGAACAACGACTACTGCGCCCTCGTCCCGCTGCGCGGCACCGACCGGTGGCTCATGGTCTCCAACCACGAGTACGCCACCGAGCCGCTGATGTTCCCCGACTGGGACCCGAAGGCGCCGACGCGGTCCCACGTGCGGACGGCCTGGTCGGCGTACGGCCTGTCGGTGACGCTGGTGCGGCGGGCCCGGGACGGCCGGCTGACCACGGTGGTGGACGGGCGGTGGAACCGTCGCATCACCCTGCTCACCCCCTTCGAGGTGCGCGGACCCGCCGCCGGATCGCCGCTGCTGCGCACCTCCGCCGACCCCTCCGGCACCCGCGTCCTCGGCACGATGGCCAACTGCTCGGGCGGCACCACCCCGTGGGGCACGGTGCTCTCGGGCGAGGAGAACGTGCACATGCCCTTCGCCCACGCCGAGCGGGCGACCGGCCCGGGGGTCCGGGAGGGGCTAAGGCGCTACGGCTTCCCGGAAGGCCCCTCCCTGCGCGGCTGGGAGCGGCACGACAGCCGCTTCGACCTGGCCCGCGAGCCCCACGAGGCGCACCGGTTCGGCTGGATCGTCGAGGTCGATCCGCTGGAGCCGGACTCGGTGCCGGTGAAGCACACGGCGCTCGGCCGCTTCAAGCACGAGGGCGCCAACGTCACGGTGGCCCCGGACGGCCGGGTCGTGGCGTACATGGGGGACGACGAACGCTTCGAGTACCTCTACAAGTTCGTGTCGGACGGCCGCGTCCGGCCGGGCGGCACACCCGCCGACCGCGCGCACAACAAGCGGCTGCTGGACTCCGGCACGCTCTACGTCGCCCGGTTCGACGGCGACGCCCCGGACGAGGAGGCCCGCGACGGCTCGGCTGCCGCCGACGGGGCCTTCGACGGCACGGGCCGGTGGCTGCCCCTCGCGCACGGCGACCGGAGTTTCGTCGCCGGTATGAGCGCCGACGAGGTGTACGTCTTCACGCGGATCGCGGCCGACCGCGCGGGCGCCACCCCCATGGACCGGCCCGAGGACGTGCAGCCGCACCCCGTGACCGGGCGCGTGTACGCCTGCCTGACCAACAACGACCAGCGCGGCGTCTCCGGCCGGCCCGCGCCCGACAAGGCCAACCCGCGGTCCGCCAACCGCGACGGGCACGTACTGGAGCTGTGCGAACGCGGCGACGACCCGGCCGCCGGACGGTTCGGCTGGCGGCTGCTGCTGGTCTGCGGCGACCCCGAGGAACCGGGGACGTACTACGCGGGCATCGACAAGAGCCTGGTCAGCGCGGTCTCCTGCCCGGACAACCTGGCCTTCGACGCGCACGGCAACCTGTGGATCGCCACCGACGCCGGCGGCCGGGGCGGCCGCAACGACGGGCTGTACATGGTCCCGCTCAGCGGTCCCGAGCGGGGGCTGGTGCGGCGGTTCCTCACGGTGCCCACGGGTGCCGAGTGCTGCGGTCCTGTGATCGGGGAGGAGTTCGTCCTGGTCTCGGTCCAGCACCCCGGCGAGGTGCCGGGGGCCGGCCCGTCCCAGCCGGCGTCGCACTGGCCGGACGGCGGTTCCGCACAGCCCCGCGCCTCCGTCGTCGCGGTCCGCCGCACCGACGGCGGCCCCGTCCTCCTTTCCTGAGCACGTCCGAACACCGAGTCCACAGACACCGATTCCACAGACACCGATTCCACGTACAACAAGTCCACAGACACCATAAGTCTCCAGACATCGAAAGTTCTCAGACACCGAAAATTCTTAATACCCCGCATATCGCACCCACGTTTTCTCTCTTGCTTTCTTTTTTTCGCTGAGTTTCCTTTCGTGCGTCACGACCAGTGAGTGGGTGACCGTGCAATCGTCTGTCAATTTCTCTCCCGCGGCCGATTTCTACGACCGGACGCGGGGCGGCGAGGCGCGCGGCCGGAGGATCGCGCCGGCGATCGCCGCACGCACCACGAAGGGACCGCTGCTCCTCGACGCGGGCACGGGCACCGGCGTGGTCGCCCTCGCCCTCACCGAACTCGGTCACTCGGTGGTCGGCATCGACCTGTCGCACTCGATGCTCACCAAGGCCGTCGAGCGGGTCGGCCGGACCGTCGCCGCCGCCTCGCTGACCGCGCTGCCCTTCCCCGACGGCACGTTCACACAGGTCTACAGCGTCTGGGTGACCCACGTCGTGGGCGACCTGCGGGCCGGGCTGCGCGAGGTGCACCGGGTACTGGAGCCGGGCGGCCGCTACGTGGTCGTGCCCGGCATGATCCTCTTCGACGACCACCCGGTGAGCCGGATCATGGAGGAGATCCAGTCCCGCACGGCGGAGGCCGACGACCGGGCCGAACGGATCGTCCCGCTCGCCGAGTCGGTGGGGTTCACCGCCGTCGAGGTCGGCGAACTGGAGGCGGCCACCCACGAACACAGTCCGGAGCTGATCGCCTCCGGACTCGAACAGCGCATGCTCTTCCACCTGTGGGCCGTGGACGACAGCGTCTACGACAAGCAGGTGGTGCCCCTGATCGCCGAGTTGCGGGCGCTGCCCGACCCCGACCGTCCGGTCGCGCGGCGCACCCGGCGCCAGATCATCGTCCTGGAGAAGCGGTGACGGCCATGGCCGGGGACCGGCCCACGGAGCTCGCCGCCGAGGTGGCGCGCACACCGCTCATCGCCATGCTCACCGAACCCGACTCCCCCGCCGTGCCGGCCGTGACCGAGGAACTCGGCAGGTCCGGCATCCGGGCCGTGGAGATCACCCTGACCTCGCCCGGCGCCCTCGACGCCGTCCGCCGCAGCGTGGCCACCGGCGCCGCGCTGGTGGGCGCCGGGACCGTCCGGGACCGGGAGACCGCGCGGCGCGCCGTGGACGCCGGGGCGCACTACCTCCTCACCCCCGGGGTCCTGCCCGACGTCCTCGACGAGGCACGGGCGCTGGGCGTGCCCGTGGTGTGCGGCGCGTTCACCACCACGGAGGTGATGGAGGCGTGGCGGCTCGGCGCGGCGCTGGTCAAACTGTTCCCCGCCCGGCTGGGCGGCCCGGCCTATCTGGCCTCGCTGACCATGGCGTTCGGGGACATCCCGCTCGTCCCGACCGGCGGTGTCACCGCCGACGGCCTCACCGACTGGTTCGCCGCGGGCGCGCACGCCGTCGCCCTCGGGCGGCCGCTCGTCGGCGACGCCCTGCACGGCGGGGACCTCAGCGGCGTACGGCACCGCGCGGACGCTCTCCTGACGTGTGTCCGCTCCGTCCGCACCTGACGGCCCCCGCCGTCTCCTCCTCATCCTCATCCGCCCTCGTCGTCTCCTCCCCACCCACCCCCGTCGTCTCCTCTCCACCCGCCCCGCCCCGCCCCGCCGTTCGCCACGACGAAAGGCACACCGTTGGGACTGGACCGCTCCTTCGCACTCGACCGCAGGGCCGAGCGGATCGACGCTCTGGCAGCCAAGCGAAAGAAGGTGATCGCCGCCGACCAGATGATCGAGGGCCACTACCCGGTCTTCGCCGAACGGGCCCACGGGGCCCGCTTCTGGGACGTGGACGGCAACGAGTACCTGGACTTCTTCCTGTCCTACGGCACGGTCGTCCTCGGCCACGCCGACCCCGACGTGGACGAGGCGGTGGTCCGCGAGATCCGGCGGGGCTTCGCCGTCGGGCTGATGAAACCCGTACAGAGCGAACTCATCGCCGAACTGCTGGAGTTCGTGCCGGGCGCAGAGATGGGGATGCTGCTCAAGACCGGCTCGGACGCCACGGGCGCGGCCGTCCGCCTGTCCCGGGCCTTCACCGGCCGGGACCGGGTGGTGCGCTGGGGGTACAACGGGTGGCACGACTGGTGCGCCCAGTGGGACCGCGGCATCCCGGCGGTCAGCCGGGCGCTGGTCGACACGTTCACGTACAACGACCTCGAATCGCTCCGTGCGGTGTTCGACCGCCACCCCGGACAGATCGCCTGTCTGGTGATGATGCCGTTCATGGTCGAGCGGCCCGCGCCCGGCTTCCTGGAGGGTGTGCGGGAACTGACCCGGGACCACGGCACGCTGCTGGTGTTCGACGAGATCCGCTCCGGCTTCCGCCTCGCCCTGGGCGGCGCGCAGGAGTACTACGGCGTCACCGCCGACCTGGTGACCCTCAGCAAGGCGTTCGCGAACGGCTACGCCATCTCGGCGCTGACCGGCCGCGCCGACGTGCTGCGCACCCTGGAGAAGGTGCACATCTCCTCCACCTACTACGCCAACGGGGACGCGATGGCGGCGGCACTGGCCACCGTCCGCAAACTGCGCTCCGGTGACCACCTGAAGCGGATCTGGCGGATGGGCGAGCGGCTGCAGGACGGACTGCGGTCGCTGACGGCGGAGTTCGGCGCACCGGTCGACGTCGTCGGACACCCGCCGATGCCGTTCCTCGACTTCCGCTTCGGGGACGCCGACTCCGATCAGCGGGCCAAGCGGTCCTTCTACGCGGCGACGATCCGCGAGGGTGTCTTCCTCCACCCCAACCACCACTGGTTCATCGCGGCGGCCACCACCGACGACGACATCGACCGGGCGGTCGGCGCGGCGCGGCGCGGGTTCGAGGCGCTCGCCGCGGACGGACGGCTCCCGCACAGGAAGGACGGTGGCACATGACCGAAGCCACGGAACGGGTGGACGGACGGCGAAGTGCCGGACAGCGGGGTGCCGGAGCGGCGGAGGGTTCCGGCACCCGGCGGGCGGCGCACGGCCTGGGCATGCTGCGGCCGCGCACCCGGAGCGAGGCCCACTGGGCCGAGGAGCAGCAGGTGATCGGCCCGGGTCTCCAGGCGGTGATGCTGCTGGCGCGGCTGTGCGTGGCCGAGGCGGACGGCGCGGAGCTGACGGACATCGACGGCAACCGGGTCCTGGACCTCCAGGGCGCGGGCGGGGTGAACTCCCTCGGCCACGCCGAACCCCGCTTCACCGCGGCGCTCGCCGCGGAGCTGCGCCGGGCCCCCGCGGGTGCCTTCGGCTCGGCAGCCCGGCTGGACATGACCCGGGCGCTGCGCGCGTTCCTGCCCGAGGGCCTGGACCGCGTCCAGCTCTACAGCGGTGGCACGGAGGCCGTGGAGGCGGCGCTGCGGCTGGCGAAGTCCGTCACCGGCAAGCACGAGTTCCTGTCCTTCTGGGGCGGTTTCCACGGCAAGACGATGGGTTCGCTGGCGCTGACCGCCGGTGCCCGCGCGGGCCTCGGCCCGCTCCCGCCGGGCTACTTCTCGGCGCCGTACGCCAACTGCTACCGCTGCCCGTTCCGGCTGCGCCCCGAGTCGTGCGGGTTCGCCTGTGTGGAGCACGCCCGGGACGTGATCAAGGAGAACTCCACGGGGGCGCTGGCCGCGATCGTGGTGGAACCCGTGCAGGGCCGGTCCGGGAACGTGGTGCCGCCGCCGGGGTACCTCACGGCGCTCGGGGAGGTGGCCCGGGAGTTCGACGCGCTGCTGATCGCCGACGAGATGATGACCGGCTTCGGCCGCACCGGCGCGGCCTTCGCCCACCAGCACGAGGCGGTCCGGCCCGATGTGCTGGCGGTGGGCAAGGGCATGGGCGGCGGATTCCCGGTGACGGGCGTCGTCGCCGGGGCCGGGACCATGGCGGCGGCGCCGTTCTCCGAGCCCAGCGCCAGCTCGTCCAGTTTCGGGGCGTTCCCGGCGGCCTGCCGGGCGGTGGCGGTGACCACCGGGGTCATCATGACGGACAAGCTCGTCGACAACGCCGCCCAGCGGGGCCGGGAGATGCTCGACCAGCTGGCCGACCTGACCGAGCTGGCGCCGCTGGTGGGGGACGTACGGGGGCTGGGGCTCGCCCTCGGCATCGAGCTGGTGGCGGACCGGCACACCCGCGAGCCCGCGCCCCGGAGCGTCGTCCAGCGCGTGTATCTGGAGCTGCTCGACGCGGGCGTCCTGGTCATGCTGGGCGGCAACACGCTGCGGCTGTACCCGCCGCTCAACGTCGACCGGGACACCGCCGGGACGGCCGTGGACATCATCCGCGAGACGCTGATCGGCTTCGGGGGTGTGCGGTGACCGCGCTCCCCGACACCGACACGCTCACCGCGGCCGCCGCGCTGGCCGCGGCGGAGGCCGCCGACGAGCTGCTGAGCCGCCGCGGCACCCGCCGCGAGGTGCGGACCAAGGCGGGCGACGCGCCGGTCAGCGACGCCGACCTGGCGGCCGAACGGCGGGCGCTGGCCGTGCTGCGCGCGCGTACGCCCGGCTTCGGCATCGTCTCCGAGGAGTCGGCGCCCGTCGACGCCGGGGACGGCCGGCCGACCTGGATCGTCGACCCGCTCGACGGCACCACCAACTACCTGCGCGGCCTGCCCGACTACGCGGTGGCCGTGGCCCTGGTCGTGGCGGGCCGCACCCGGCTGGCGGTGATCCGGCTGCCCGAGTACGGCACGGAGTTCCGGGCGGTGGCCGGTGCGGGCGCGTCCCGCGACGGGATGCCGCTGCGGGTCGCCGCGGCTCCGCCGGGCAGGCCGCTGGCGGGCACCGGCTTCGGCACGGACGGGGTGGTGCGCGAGCGGCAGCGGTCGGTCGCCGACCGGCTGCTCGGCGCGGGCTTCGAGATCCGGGAACCGGGCAGCGCCTCCACCGGTCTGTGCCGGGTCGCCTCGGGGTCGTACGACGGCTATCTGGAGTTCGGCGTGGGGGTGTGGGACACCGTGCCGGGCGCGCTGCTCGTCGAGGAGGCGGGCGGGGTGGTCACGGGCTGGGGCGGGGAGGCGTTCACGCCCCGGCACGGGCATGTCGTGGCGGCCTCGCCGGCCGTCCACGGGCCGCTCGTCGCGGCCGGGGGCGACCGTCCGCCGGTGGCACCGGGAGGGCCGGCATGAGCCGGGCCGGCGCGCACCGGGCGGCGGTAGCGGTCGGGCGCGGGGTCCCGGTCGGGCGTGGGGTCCCGGTCGGGGTGGCCGTCGTAGGTTTCGGCACCGCGGGCGGTGTCCGGCTCGGCGGTTACGCGTCCCTGCCGGACGCGGAGGTGGTGGCCGTCGTCGACCCGTCGCCCGACCGCCGGGCGCGCGCCGCCGAGCTGCTGCCGGGCGGCCGGGTGGCGGCCACGCTGGCGGAGGTCCTGGCGCCGGGGGCGGGCCCGGCGGTGGACGTGGTCGACGTGTGCGCTCCCCCGGCCTTCCACGCGCCGCTCACCCGCGCCGCGCTGGCGGCGGGCCTGCACGTGATCTGTGAGAAACCGGTGGCGGCGCACGCCGCCGAGGCACGTGACCTGACGGAACTCGCCCGGCGCCACGGACGGTTGCTGTTCCCCGCCCACAACTACGGGACGTCGCCGCTGATGCGGGTACTGAGCGAGGCGGTCGCCCCCGGCCCCGGCGCGACGGGGCTCGGGCCGCCGGAGTCGGCGACCTTCCGTATCCTGCGCGACCGTCACGCGCGCGGTGTGCCGGGGTACGCGCCGGACTGGCGCCGCTCCCCCGAACTGGCGGGCGGCGGCATCCTGCTGGACCACGGGACGCACTGCGTCTACATGGCGCTGCGGCTGTTCGGCCGGGCCCCGGAGCGGGTGTCGTGCACGGTGTCCCGGGCCGGCGGGGAGCGGTCGGCGGTGGACGAGGCGGCCCGGCTGCGGCTGCGCTTCGGCGCCGGGACTTGCGACATCGAGCTGAGCTGGACCAGCGGCGAACGCTCCAACCACTACGCGGTGCACGGCCCGGCCGGGTCGGTCCGGGTGGACGACGCGCGGGTGACCGGCCGCGCGGCGCGCGGCGAGTGGCGGCGCTCCCTGGTGTCGCCCAGCAAGGACCAGAGCCACCTGGAGTGGTTCACGCCCATGTACGAGGACTTCCGGCGGGTCCTCGCCGACCCCGGCCGGTGGGCCGACCCGGCCCGGGAGATCGTCGACACCGCGCGGATCGTGGAGGCGGCGTACCGCTCGGCGGACGCGGACGGCCGGGAGGTGCCGGTGTGAACGCGCTCCGGCACCCCGGTCCGTCAGGCGGCCCGCGTCCCCGGGGCTCAGCCGGTCAGCGCGCGGGCCAGCAGCGGGGCCTCCTCGGCCAGGTTGTCGTGGGCCGTGGCGCGTTCGTGGGAGGCGAAGTAGTGGCAGATCACGCGGTCCTCGACGGCGGGCAGCCAGGCGAGGCGACCCGAGCGGTACGGCTCGCCCAGATCACGGGTCCGCTCCGCGCCCAGCCGCCCGCCGAGCAGCGAGTACGCCATCTGGGTCACGTAGCGCGGCGCGAAGCTGATCTCCCGGGGCAGCGACGCGAGGGTGTGCTCCAGGAAGTCGGCGTCGAAGAAGCGCGCGGTGTCGACGGCGGTGAAGCCGCAGCACATGTACGGCACGTACGGGGTGCCCGGCAGCCGGTCGGCGATCCAGTGCACTCCCTGCGGCTCCCAGCCGAACTCGGGCGAGTAGCAGAAGTCGGGCCGCTCGCCGGAAGCGGTCCCGGCCCACTCGACGAGGGTGTGCGGACGGGACAGGAACACCACGTCGCTGTCCATGCCGACGACCGACGGCGCCTCGCTGAGCAGGAAGTAGTCGACGAGCTGGAGGACGCGGACGTTGTTCCGGCGCACCGCCGCGAGCGTGGGGCGGTCACCGAGCAGGGCCTCCACGCGCTCATCGGCCTCGGCCCGGCCGATGACCCGGACGCCGGGGACGTGGCGGCGCAGCCGGGCGGTGTCGCGCGGTCCGAGCGTGCCGTCGTCGTGGACGACGGGCGTCACCTCGGGCCAGCAGCGCGCCAGCGACTTGGCGGCGAACAGGTACAGCGGGACGTGGTCGGCGGAGACCAGGGTGTGCACCTCCACCCCGTGCTCCCCGGTGAAGCGGGGTGTCTCGGTGGCCAGCAGCCGCCGGGTGAGGGCGAACACGTCGTGTGCGCGGTCGACGCCGGCGCTCGCGGACTGGGTCATGCGGGTCTCCTCGGCGGAAGGACGGACATGAACAGACATGACGAAGACCATGAATACCCCCAAAACCCTTCTTACAGTGACGAGTTGCCGCATTGGCTGTTTCTCACGCCCCGCGAGGCGGACACCGTCCGTGCGGCGATGGCGCTGCTCGTCCCCGGGTCGGAGGAGGCGGACGCCGTGCGGTACGCGGACCGGCTGCTGGGCGCGTTCGCCGTCGAACCCCCGCTCGTCTACGCCTCCGGCCGCCCCGACGGCTCCTTCCTGCCGCTGACCCCCGCGCAGCGGACGGGCTGGCGCCGCAGGGTGGCGGAACTGGGCCGCGTCTACCGCGCGGGGGCGGGGCGGCTGGACCGGCGCGCGGGCGGCTGCTTCGCCGGCGCCCCGCCCGCTGCCCGGCACCGGGCCCTGGACGCCGTGGGGGCCGACTTCCGGGACCTGCTCTTCGACCACGCGGTGGAGGGCACCTACGGCGACCCCGTCTACCGGGGCCGGCCCGCTCCGGCGGGCCCCGCACCGCTCCCCGCGCCCGCGCTCCGGGGCACCGGGCCGTCCCGGCGCGCCCCCGTGACGCCGTACGAGGGGCCGGGGCCCGACCCCGTCGCCCTGCTCGCCCGGCACTTCACCGAGGCGGCCCGGCTGCTGGCCACCACGGGGGGCTACGGTGGCTGAGCGCGCGGTGGTCGTGGGCAGCGGGCCGGGCGGGTCGACGGCCGCGATGCTGCTCGCCGAGGCCGGCTGGGACGTCACCGTCCTGGAGCGCGGCCCCAGCCACTTCGACGACCTGCGCGCCCCGGCCCCCCGCCACGTGTTCTCACCGGACGAGATCAAGGGCCCGGTACGCGGCTTCGAGTACCCCGACCCGCTCGCGGAGCCCCGCGTCTACGAGGACCGGGCGTTCCCCGGGCGGCCCGTCACCGGGTTCGTCAACGCGCTGCCGGCGGCGGTCGGCGGCGGCTCGGTGCACTGGGACGCCAAGACGCCCCGGCTGTGGGACCTCGACTTCTCCAAGCGCGGCGTACTGGGGCCGCTGCCGGACGCCGACGTCGTGGACTGGCCGTTCGACTACGCGGAGATCGCCCCGTACTACGACGAGGCGGAGACACTCCTCGGCGTGCAGGGCGACCGCGCCGCGCTGCCCGCGCTGACCCTGCGCCGGGCGCCGCGCACCCGGGACTTCCCGATGCCCCCGGGGCGGGACCAGTCCTCGTCGGTGCGGGTCGCCGACGCCGCCCGTGACCTGGGCCTCACGCCCTACCCGATGCCCATGGCCGCCAACTCCCGCCCGTACGACGGCCGTCCGGCCTGCACCGACTGCGGCACGTGCTGCGGCTACGGCTGCCCGGACGGCGCGCGCGGCAGCGCCCTGACGGCGTTGCGGCGCGCGGTGCTGGCCGGCGCGGAGGTCCGTCCGCTGTGCACGGCCGTGGAGGTACGGCACGCCGGGCGCCGGGCGCGGGGCGTGGTGTACGCCGACGCCGAGGGCCGGCGGAGCGAACTGCCCGCCGACCGGGTGGTGCTGGCGGGCTCGGCGGTGGAGAGCTGCCGGCTGGCGGCACTGTCCGGACTGCCCGACCCGTCGGGGCTGCTGGGCCGCCACCTGATGTTCCACTGGTACTCGGTCGCCTACGGCCTGTTCCTCGGCGAGCGGGTGCGCGGCGACCGGGGCCGGAACATCACCCACGCCCTGGACGACTTCGCCGACCCGGACCGTGCGGGCGCCCGGGAGGCGGCCCGCGCGGCGGGACTGCCGTACCTGCGCGGCGGTGTGGTGGAGCTGGGCGGCGGGCAGCCGGGACGGGTGCGGGAGGGGCACGTCTACCGGCGGCTGCTGCCTCGGCTGGCGAAGTCGCCGTACGGCCCGGCGTTCGCCCGGCTGATGCGCGAGAGCCCGCTGCGGGACCGGCTGCTCGGCGTGCAGATGCACGGGGAGGACGTCTCGCAGCGGGAGAACCGCGTCACGCTCGACCCGGCCGTCCGGGACCGGCTGGGCGTGCCGGTGCCCCGGATTTCGTGGACGCCGCACCGGCACGAGCTGGTGGCGCAGCGGTTCTGGCTGCCCCGCCTCGCCGCCCTGCTGCGGGCGGCCGGTGCCGACGCGGTCGCCGCGGTGCCGGAGACCCGTTCCACGGCCTTCCCCCGCGAACCGGGCACCGTGCCCGGCAACTTCCACACCCTGGGCGGCCTCAGGATGAGCCACGACCCGGCCGCCGGGGTCACCGACGGGGTGGGCCGGATGCACGCGATGGACAACGTGTTCGTCGCCGACGGCGGCCTCTTCCCCACCTCCGGCGGACACAACCCGACGCTGACCATCGTGGCCACGGTGCTGCGCAACACCCGGAGGACCACATGAGCGGCACGGCCGCCGCCGGGGGCGCCCGGCCCTACCGCTTCGACCCGGCCGCCGCGCTGGGCTGGAAGAACATCGGCCTCGACGGACTGGGGTGCTTCCTGCGGTCGGTGGAGGCGGTCCTCATGCACCACGCGTACTCCGCGGACGCCGTGGCACGCGGTCTCGCCGTGCCGCTGGACCTGGTGCGGCGCGGCATCTGGTACGGGCCGATGAGCGACTTCCCGGCCTGCGCGGTGCGCTGGCGGCTGACCCCGATCGGTACCGGCGGGCGGCACTGGCCGGACATCGCCGCGCTGGTCGGCGGCGGCACACCGGTGATCCTCATGCCGGACGGCCACCACTGGCCGGGCGACGACCACGAGGGCGCGGAGCACTACCACCACCACATGGTGCTGGCCCACCGGCTCGACGCGCGGGGCCTGCACCTGCTGGACACCGACGCGCCCGCCGAGGACGGCCACCGCCGGGTGCTGCCGGTCACCGACGGGCTGCGCGCGGCGTGCACCCGGTACGCGGTGGTGGAGCGGACCGCGCCGCCGGACACCCGGCACCCGGAGGAGGTGGCCGCCGCCGTGCTGCCCCCGTCCCTGCTACAGCTCGCGCAGGACGTCGCCGAACTGCGCGCGTTCCACGGCACGGTGTGGTCGGGGGCGCGGCTGCCGCTGCCGCTGGCCCGGGGGATGGACGTGTGGGTCCTCGGGGACGTGCAGCCGCAGCTGTTCCTGCTGGGCCACGCCCTCGCCGGGGACCCGCGTACCGCCGATGTCTCGCGGGCGGCCCTGACGGCGGCGGCCCGCGCGCAGAAGCTCGGGCTGCTGCTGCTCGGACTGCACCGGTTCCGCTCCGAGGGCGTCTACGCGATGGCCCACGAGGAGATCGCCGTCCTCGCCGACGCCCTGGAGGACCTGCTGCGGGCGACGGCACGGCACACCGGGACGCCGCCGCCCCGGGCCCGCGGCGACGGCACCCGGCTGGTGCGGCGCCTGCGCGGCGAGGCCGAGTGGTGCTTCGGCCAGGGCAGACCGCTGCCGGACCTGTCCTTCGCCTGAGCCGCCGTGTCCCGCCGACGCGGAAGACGGAAACCACGGAAGAGAGGCCACCATGACCGCCAACCCCACCGACGGCCCGGCGTCCACGCACCGCGCGGCCGTCCTCGACGAGATGCGCACGGTCCTCGTCGAGCAGTGCGAGACACCCTCCGAGGTCGCGCACGGCCTCACCGAGGACGACCTCATGAGCCGCCTCGGTCTCGACTCCCTCACCCTCGCCTACGTCTTCACCCACTTCGAGCAGCGGCACGAGGTGACCTTCGACAACGACGACATCGACCCGCAGCGCTACCGCACGGTCGGCGAACTGCTCGACGTCCTCGCCGCGGGCGTCGCCGAGGGCGCGGCGGAGGCGAGGTGACCGCACCGGCCCTCCGGTCGGGCCCCGACGACCGGCTGCTCATGGACGTGTTCATGTCCCAGTACCGGCTGCCCGCGGTGGCCGCCGCCGACCGCCTCGGGGTGTTCGCCGCGCTCGCCGACACCCCGGACGACCCGGCCGGTCTCGCCGCGTCCCGGGGGTGGGACCGGGCCGGCACCTCGGTGCTGCTCGAACACCTCGCCGCCCTCGGCCACCTGGCCGTGCACGGCGGCCGGTACCACCCGACCGAGGAGACCCGCGCCTTCCTGCTGCCCGGCGCGGGCGACTACTGGGGGCCCATGCTCGCCCTCGGCTGGGACGAACGCTGCGCCGCCGTACGGGATCTGGTCACGACCGGTGTCCCGCAGGGGTACCGGGGCCGGGGCATCTGGGAGACCCACGAGCGGTCGCCCCGGCACGGCGAGCGGTTCGCGCGGGCCATGCACGCGCACTCCACCGGACCCGCCGCGGCCCTGGCCGAGCGGCTGGACCTGACGGGCTGCGCCACGCTGCTGGAGGCCGGCGGCGGCGTCGGCACCTTCGCCGTGGCCCTCGCCCGGCGCCATCCACGGCTGCGGGCGACCGTCCTGGACCTGCCGGTGGTCGCCCGGGAGGCGGACCTGCTCATCTCGCGGGCCGGGCTGGACGGGCGGGTCCGGCTGCGGACCGGCGACATGTTCGCCGAGCCGTGGCCGGACGGCCAGGACCGGGTGCTCTTCGCGGACGTGCTCGGCGACTGGGACGACCTCCGCTGCCGCGTCCTGCTGGACCGGGCCCGCGCCGCCCTCGCCCCCGACGGCCGGCTCCTCGTGCACCAGGTGCTGCCCGACGACGCGGCCCGCCGCTCCCCGGCCGTCACCGGGTACTCGCTCGCCCTCGCGGTGATGACCGGCGGCCGGCTGCGCACCCTTCCCGAACTCGCCGCGCTGATCGACGCGGCCGGGTTCACCGACTGCTCGGTCACCCCCGGCTACGGCCACTACGCCCTGCTCACCGCCCGCCCCGCCTGAACGGACCCCCGGAGACCCCCATGGCCAGCCCGCCCCGCGTCACCGCCGTCATCACCAGCCGCGAGCGCTTCTCCTGGGCGGAGGAGTCCCTCGAAAGCTTCTACGCCCACACCGACGTGCCCTGTCACGTCGTGTACGTCGACGTGAACTCGCCCAAGGACCGGTGGGCGCGGCTGCGGGCGCTCAGCGACCGCCACGGCTTCACCGCGGTGCGCGTCAACAAGTACGTCTCGCCGAACTGCGCCCGGAACATCGGACTGCGCTACGCGCGCGGCGAGTACGTCGTCTTCCTCGACAACGACGTGGAGTACACGCCCGGTTGGCTGCCTCCGCTCCTCGCGTGCGCCGACGAGGAGGAGGCCGCGATGGTCGGCCCGCTCTACCTGCACGGCCCGCTCGACGAGCAGACCGTGCACATGGCGGGCGGCGACATGGAGTTCTCCGGTGTGTGGGGCACCCGGGAGTTCACCCAGACACAGCGGTACTACATGAAACCCCTCTCGGAGGTACCCGAGGAGGAGCTGCGCCGGGGGCGGTGCGACATCATCGAGTTCCACTGCGCACTGGTGCGCCGCTCGGTCATCGACCGGGTCGGCGGCATGGACGAGGGGCTGCTGACCACCCGTGAGCACCTCGACTTCAGCCGACGGGTGCTGGACGCGGGCGGCACCGTGTGGTTCGAACCGGCGTCGGTGATCACGTACCGGATGCCGCCGCCGTTCGCCCGCGACGACCTGCCGTACTTCATGCTGCGCTGGAGCGACGCGTGGACGGCCGAGACGCTGCGGCACTTCGCCGCCAAGCACGGCATCCGGCCCTCGTACGTCGAGCGGGTCGCCAAGAACCGCAAGGGCCGGCAGTGGCTGCTGTTCGAGCAGCTCAAACGGTATCTGCCCGACTCCCTGGGGCCGACGGGCACCAAGGTGGTCAAGCGGGTCTTCCAGAAGGTCGAACCGGTCGGCAACCGGCTGCTGGTGGAGGCGCTGACCCGGCGCGGACCGGCGCTGGACTGGTCCGTCCACCACGGCGGCGACCACGCCGGTTCCGCACCGGACGCGGCGGGCGCGGCGGACACATCAGGCGCGGCGGGTGCCGCCCGGTGAGCGGCGGGCCCCGGGTGCTGGTGGTGACCGGCATCCCCGGCAGCGGCAAGTCCACGGTGGGGGCGCTGCTGGCCCGCCGGTTCGAGCCCGCGGTCCTGATCGAGGGGGACGTACTGCGCCGCATGGTGGTCACGGGCCGCGCGGAGATGACGCCGGACCCGTCGGCGGAGGCGCTGCGCCAGTACGGGCTGCGGCTGCGGCACCTGGCGGCGCTGACCCGCTCGTACCACGCCGAGGGCTTCACGGTGATCGCCGAGGACAACCTGCTCGGCGCGCGCCTGGAGGGGTTCGTCCGGCTCCTGGACGGTGTCCGGCCCTGTCATGTCGTGGTGCTCGCCCCGCCGCCGGAGACGGTCCTCGGGCGGGACGCGGGCCGCGCCCGGCAGGCGTACGACGGGGCGGGCTGGGGGGCGGCCGAGCTGGACGCCGTGTTCCGCCGGGACACCGCGCGCGTCGGCCTGTGGCTGGACACCGCCGGCCAGAAGGCGGAGGAGACGGCCGGGGAGATCCTGGAGCGCCTCGCCGAGAGCGCGCTGCCGTGACGGCCGAAACACACCGCACACGCGTGACGGCCGAAGCACACCGCACACGTGTCACCGCCGACGCGCACCGGACACGCGGGACCGCCGACGTGCACCAGACGCTGGTGACGTGCGGGGCGGTCCGCCACTGTGCCGGGCTGCTCGGCCCCGTCGAACGGGAGCGGGCCGCGGCAACCCGGGACGGCGACGCCGCCGACCGGTTCGTCGTGGCCCGCGGGCTGCTGCGCTCGGTGCTGGCGGGCCGGCTGGGCGTGCCCCCGGCGGACGTCCCGCTCACCGCCCGCTGCCCCGGCTGCGGAGCGGCGGACCACGGCCCGGTACGGCTGGCCGGGACGGGCGGCGCCCGGTGGGCCCTGTCGGTCGCGCACGCGGGCGTCCTGGTCGCGGTGGCGGTCGGCGACCGGACCGGCCCGCTCGGCGTCGACGTGGAGACGGCGCGGCGGGCCGCGCGGGTGGAACGGCTGGCACCCCGGCTGTTCGGCCCCGGGGAGCGCCCGCGCCTCGCCCGGCTGCCCGTTCCGGTGCGGCGCGCCGCCGTACTCGCGGCCTGGACAGCGGCCGAGTCGTACGCGAAGGCCACCGGCACCGCGCTGGGAGCGGCTCTCGCCCGGGTGGGCGCGCGGTTCGACGACCGGGGCCGGGTCACCGTCGCCGGACCCGCCGACCTGGCGGGCTGGTGGGTGCGCGGCGCACCGGCCCGCGCCCCCGGCTGCGTCGCGGCCGTCACCACCCGGGACCACACGGCCGTCCGCGTCCACCCCCGCACGATCCTGACCACCGCCGACGGACCGCCCGCCCACCCGCGCGCGGGCCCGGCCACCACCGCACCCGCGCCTGCCGGGGCACCGACGAGGGGACATGGCATGGAACACACCGAGGACGGCGCGGCGGCCCGGTCCGCCGCGCTGGAGGAACTGGTCCGGACGCGGCTGGCCGAACGGGTCGGCGGCGGCGTGGCCCACGGCATCGGCAGAGAGGAACCGTTCGCGGACCTCGGCGTCGACTCCCTGGACATCGTGGCGGTGCTGGCGGCACTGGAACGGGAGTGCGGC
Organism: Streptomyces sp. CRN 30; assembly: GCF_034105845.1. Lineage (NCBI taxonomy): Bacteria > Bacillati > Actinomycetota > Actinomycetes > Kitasatosporales > Streptomycetaceae > Streptomyces > Streptomyces sp. CRN 30. The sequence continues at coordinate 23,151 of NZ_JAVRHI010000455.1, forward strand.
GTCGAACGGATCGCGGACGGCGAACTGTGGGACCTCGCCGACTCGGTGGACGCCCTGGTCCGCCACCTGTCCGCGCACGGCCGCCCGCCCGGCGCGACCCGGTGAGCGCGGCGGACCCGGTCGCGGTCACCGGACTCGGCGTGCTCTCCCCCGGCGGCGCGGGCGTCGACGCGCTGTGGCGGGCCTGCGCGGAGGGGGACGTGGCCTTCCGCACCGTGGCGCACTTCGACGCCTCCCGCACCGGCGCCCACCGGGTCGGCCTGGTGCCCGAGGAGGCGACGGAGCCCGGGGCGCCGCCGCCCGGACATCCGCAGCGGCTGCCGTACCTGGTGCACCGTGCGGTCGCGGACGCCGTGGCCGACGCCGGGACGCGCGGCGGCGAAGGCGCCGGGGGCGGCGGCACCCGCACGGTGCTGGTGCTGGGGACCACCGACGGCGGCGGCTTCCCGTCCGGGGCCGCGTGGCGCGCCTGGCACGAGGGGCGCGGGCCGGCGGGGGCGTCCTGGACTCCGTACGCGCCGCCCGGACCGGAGTGGCCCGTGGTGCGGGTCGGCAACGCCAGCGCGGCGGGCGCCACCGCGCTGGGCGTCGGCGCGGACCTGCTGCGCGCCGGGATCGCCGACCGGGCGGTGGTGTGCGGCGCCGACACCGTCACCGAGACGGCGTTCCACGGCCTGGCCTCGCTGCGCACGCTCAGCCCCGGCGGCTGTCGCCCGTTCGCCGCGCGCCGCTCGGGCATCCGGATCTCGGAGTGCGCCGCCGCCGTCGTCCTGGAGCGGAGAGCGCGGGCGCCGCTCGTCCGGCTGCGCGGCTGGGGCGGCAGCAACGCGGCGAGCCAGGCCGCCCGGCCGGACGTCGAGGGCATCGCCTCGGCGGTACGGCGGGCCCTGGCGGACGCCGGCACCGCACCGGAGGAGATCGAGTACGTCAACGCCCACGCCGCCGGCACCCGCCACGGCGACGTGGCCGAACTGGGCGCGCTGCATGAGGTGCTGGGCGCGCGGCTGCCGCGGGTCCCCGTGGTCAGCAGCAAGGCGGCGCTCGGCCACTGCCAGGGCGCCGCGGGCACCGTGGAGGCGATCGTGACCGTACTGACCCTGCTGCGCGGCCGGGTGCTGCCCACCCTCGGCCTGGCCGACCGCGACCCGCGCTGGGCCCACCTCGACCTGGGCGGCGCTCCCCCGTCCCACCCGCCGAGAACGGCGCTCACCCTCTCCTGCGGCCTCGGCGGCAGCAACGTGGCGGTGGTGTTCGACCGTGCCACCTGAGTCCGCGCCGGCTGATTCCGTGCCGCCTGAGTCCGTGCCGCCTGAGTCCGTGCCTGCTGAGACCGCGCCGCCTGAAACCGTGCCGGCTGAGACCGCGCCACCTGCGACCGCGCCACCTGAAACCGTGCCGGCTGAGACCGCGCCACCTGAGACCGCGCCGTCCGAGGACGCGGGAGCCGCGACCGCCGGGGCCGGCACCGTGCGGATCGCCGGGGCCTCCGTACGCCGGGCCGCCAGGGAACTCCCCGCGGTGCCCCGGCACGCCGCCGACGTGCCCCGGATGCCGCTCGCCGTGCGCGACACGCTGGGTCCCGAACTCCTCGCCACGGTACGGGACGCACTGGCCGCGTCGGAGATCGGCGACGCCCGTCCGCTGGGCTGCGTCACCGCCTTCCACCACGCCACGGACGCCACCTCCGCGTACATCGCCGAGGTCCTGGACCGGCACGGCCCGCGCTGGCTCGCACCGGAGTGCTTCCTGCACTACTCGGCGCACTCGCTGACGGGGCTGCTCTGCATCGACCTCCGCCTGGAGGGCACCGCCGTCACCCTGACCGGGCCCGCCGCGGGCGTCGACGCGCTGGGCTACGCCGCCTCGCTGATCGCGTCCGGCCGCCTCGGGCAGGTCCTCGTCGCCGCCGCGCACTGGCCGCCGCCCGCGGACCCCGTGGCCGCCG
>NZ_JAVRHI010000456.1:0-4421 GCF_034105845.1 Streptomyces sp. CRN 30
CGACGGCGTGATCGGCGCCTTCGCCATCACCAACGACATCGTGCTGATGGCGCTGGGACTCGGCATCGGCGCCATGTACGTCCGTTCGCTCACCGTCTACCTGGTCCGCCAGGGCACCCTCGACGACTACGTCTACCTGGAACACGGCGCCCACTACGCCATCGGCGCCCTCGCGGCACTGCTGCTCATCACCATCCAGTACGAGATCAACGAGATCATCACCGGCCTCATCGGCGTCGTGCTGATCGCCGCCTCCTTCTGGTCCTCCGTGCGCCGCAACAAGGCGCTCGCCGAGGCCGAGGGCTCGGGCGACAGCGAGAAGGCCGAGGTCTCCTCCGGAGTGTGAACCTCCTGGGGAGGGAACGCTTCGATCGGGGCGGCCGTCGAGGACGACTCCTCGGCGCCGCCCCGTCGGCGTCGACAGCATGCGGTGGGACGTGGGGGCGGGAATGGGCTTCTTGGACGGACTGTGGCGTGGCCGCGAGACCGAGTTCGACTCGGGCAACGCGGCGACCAACGCCATCGAACTGACCAAACGGCACAGTCAGGTCTCCCTGACCAAGCAGGGCGCGGCCACCGGCCACCTGCGGGTCAACCTGACCTGGCGGATGCGGACCTCGGACATCACCGGGCCGCAGCGGGAGAGCCTGCTGCGCCACCCCTTCAAGGCGCTCAAGCCGCCCGAGGTCATGGGACACAGCCAGAGCATGGTCAACGTCGACCTCGACCTCGGCTGCCTGTACGAGTTGCAGGACGGCTCCAAGGGCGTCGTCCAGCCCCTCGGCGGCTTCTTCGGCGAGATAAACGCCGCGCCGTACGTCAAGCTCAGCGGCGACGACCGGTTCGGCTCCGGCTCCGGCGAGACGATGTACGTCAACCTCGACCAGCGGGACGCCATCAAGCGGCTGCTGGTCTTCGCGTACATCTACGACCAGACGCCCGCCTTCGACCGCACCCACGCCATCGTCACGCTCTACCCGAGCAACGGCCCCCGGATCGAGATATCCCTCGACGAACGCCACCCGCAGGCCCGCTCCTGCGCCGTGGTGCTGATCGAGAACGTCAAGGGCGAGATCCTCGTCCGCCGCGAGGTGAAGTTCGTCTACGGCTTCCAGGGCGAGCTGGACCGGCTGTACGGCTGGGGGCTCCAGTGGGGGCGCGGTTACAAGGCGAAGGCCGAGCGCTGACGCGAGTACGGCGAGGGCCCCGGGACGGGTCGGGACGCGGCTACGGGACCGGACGCGGGCCCCGGGTCACCGGCCGATGAACTGCGGGCCCTGCGGCGGCATCCGGAACTCCGGGTCCGGCGCCACGGCCGGGGGCGGCGGGAAGCCGTAGCCGGCCGCCGCGCCGGAGACCGTCGCCGGAGCGGGCGCCTGCGGGTAGCCGTACGCGCCCTGCCCGGCACCGGCGGGCTGCGGATACCCGTAGGCGGGCTGGGCCGCCGGGGCCTGCTGCGGATAGCCGTAGGCCGGCTGGACCGGCACCGCGGGCGGCTGCTCCGGGGGCAGCGGCTGGGCGGGCGCGGTCGGCGCGGAAGGGGAGTGGACGGGCGCCGGGAGCTGAGGGGGAGAGGCGGGCGCCGCGGGCACCACCTCGGTCGCCCCGGTGGCCCCCGCCGCCCCGGACGCTCCGGTTGCCCCGGGCGCTCCCGTCGTCTCGGGTGCTCCCGTCGCCTCGGGCGGCGTCGCCGCGTCCTCCGCCGGCTCCGCCGGCTCCTCCGACTCGTCCACCGAGATGCCAAAGTCGGTCGCCAGGCCCTCCAGCCCGTTCGAATAGCCCTCGCCGAGCGCCCGGAACTTCCAGCTCTCCCCGCGCCGGTACAGCTCGCCGCAGATCAGCGCCGTCTCCTCGCCGGTCTCCGGACGCACGTCGAAATACGCCAGCGGATCCGCGTCGGCGGCCGCCGCGTCGTACAGCAGGATGCGCAGGTCCCGTACCCGGTCGAAGGGGACGTCGTCCGCCGAGGCGACCAGCAGGATCCGGCCGACGACGGGTCCGACGCCGGACAGCTCCGTCTGCACCGTGTCCGTCAGCGCGTCCCCGGCCCGCTTCTTGCCGAGCCGCCACACCTTCCCCGACGGGTGCCGTGGCTGGTTGTAGAAGACGAAGTCCTCGTCGGAACGCACACGGTCGTCGGGTCCCAGGAGCAGCGCGGAGACATCCACGTCCGGCACCCCCTGGCCGGGTGTCCACCGCAGCACGGCCCGTACCGTGGTGGCCTCCAGCGGGACGTTCGACCCCTTCAGCATCGCGTGCGTCATGCCGTCATCCTGCCCTCTCGGTCCTGGTCACGACAATGCGGGGGCGGGTACCCGGGGCGTGTCCGCCCGTCCGTCCCGCAGTGCCGACACAGCCGGGTTACCTGGAATTCATGCCCGGTGGGAACTTCGGACATGGGTTCCTACGTACTATTACCGGCCACCTTCGAACGTTTCACAGGTCGCCCAGCCACCACGGGGGAGTTCTTATGCGTCATTTCGGGCACATCGCCCCTGAGGTGCGGAAGCGTCTCTTCCACCAGGAACCGGCCACGTTCACCGCCGACTCCCCGGCCCGGCTGCTCTCCGCCGCCCTGGGCGCCACGCTCTACAGCCCCGCCACCCGCCCGAACCTCGCCGACGACATCCTCAAGCAGGCCGCGAACGGCGTCGTGTCGATGGTCCTCTGCCTGGAGGACTCCATAGACGACGCCGACGTACCGGCCGGCGAGGAGAACCTCGTCCGCCACCTCACCGACCTCGCCGGACGCCCCGGCGCGGACCTCCCGCTGCTCTTCGTCCGGGTGCGCGCCCCCGAGCAGATACCCGACCTCGTCCGCCGCCTCGGCGCGGCCGTGCGGACGCTCTCCGGCTTCGTCCTGCCCAAGTTCACCGAGGAGCGCGGCATCCCGTTCCTGGAGGCGCTCGCCGACGCGGAGGCCGCCACCGGCCGCCGCCTCTTCGCCATGCCCGTCCTGGAATCCCCCGACCTCCTCTACCTGGAGTCGCGGGTGCCGGCCCTGGAGGGCATCTACCGCGCCGTCGACAAGTACCGCGACCGCGTCCTCGCCCTCCGGCTCGGCGTGACCGATTTCTGCTCCTCCTACGGACTGCGCCGCGCCCCCGACATGACGGCGTACGACGTCCAGATCGTCGCCTCCGTCATCGCCGACGTGGTCAACACGCTGGGCCGGGCCGACGGCACCGGCTTCACCGTCACCGGACCGGTGTGGGAGTACTTCCGGGTCCAGGAGCGGATGTTCAAACCGCAGCTGCGGCAGAGCCCCTTCCTGGAGGTGCAGGCCGCCGACCTGCGCGCCCGGCTGATCGAGCACGCCATGGACGGCCTGCTGCGGGAGATCTCCCTGGACCAGGCCAACGGCCTGCTGGGCAAGACCTGCATCCACCCCTCCCACGTCCTCCCCGTGCACGCGCTGTCCGTCGTCAGCCACGAGGAGTTCAGCGACGCGCAGGACATCCTCCGGCCGGAGCGGGGCGGCGGCGGCGTCCTGAGATCGTCGTACACGAACAAGATGAACGAGGTGAAGCCGCACCGCGCCTGGGCGGAGCGCACCCTGCTGCGCGCCGAGGCGTTCGGCGTGGCGGGCGAGGAGACCGGCTTCGTGGACCTCCTCGCGGCCGGGCTGACGGGAGACGTACGCGCATGAACGAGCGGCCGAGCACCGGGGAGCGACCCGGCGCGATCTGGACCGGCAGCTGGGTCGCCGAGCGGCTCGGCGTCTCCCTCTCCGGCGACGACAGCCTGACCGAGCTGCTGGGCCTCGCCCTGCGCCGCAACCCCAAGCGCGCGCACCTCCTCGTCTCCCACGTCCTCGGCAAGCACGTGCCGCAGTCGCCGTCCGTCGTCCACGGCCACGGCTTCGCCCTCGGACGCCGGGTCCGCGACCTGCTGGGCGCCGAGGCGTCCGCCGCGGCGGTCGTCCTCGGCTACGCGGAGACGGCCACCGGGCTCGGCCACTCGGTGGCGGACGGGCTGGGCTCGGCGCCGTACCTGCACTCCACGCGCCGTCCCGTTCCCGGTGTGGCGCGGGCGGGCGGGTTCGAGGAGTCCCACTCCCACGCGACGTCGCACCTGCTGCTCCCCGAGGACCCGGCGCTGCTGGCCGGGGACGGGCCGCTGGTCCTGGTCGACGACGAGTTCTCCACGGGGAACACGGTGCTGAACACCGTGCGTGAGCTGCACGCGCTGTATCCGCGGCGGCGGTACGTGGTGGTGGCGCTGGTCGACATGCGGTCGGCGGCGGACGCGGGGCGGCTGGAGCGGTTCGCCCGCGAGATCGGGGCGGAGGTCGATCTCGTGGCCGTCGCCTCGGGCACTGTGCATCTCCCTGACGGGGTGCTGGAGGCGGGGCAGGCGTTGGTGGCGGAGTACGAGGGTGCGTCGTCGGGTGCGGACGCGTCGGGGCCGTTCGCGCAGTT
>NZ_JAVRHI010000457.1:0-11802 GCF_034105845.1 Streptomyces sp. CRN 30
CGGTCCGGGGCACGCGCGCGTGGCGGACGGGCGGGGCACCCGCGCGTGCGGAGCGGTCGCGCGTGCGGCCGGAGGCGCCCGGCGCGCCCGTAGGACCATGCCGCTGCCCGGCTGTCAGTGGAGGGTGGCAGGATCGAGGCATGCCAGACGTGCTCGATGCCCACCCCTACGACGCCCTGCTCCTGCTCTCGTTCGGCGGCCCGGAAGGGCCGGACGACGTCGTCCCGTTCCTGGAGAACGTGACGCGCGGACGCGGCATCCCCACCGAACGCCTCAAGGAAGTCGGCCAGCACTACTTCCTCTTCGGCGGGGTCAGCCCGATCAACGACCAGAACCGCGCGCTCCTTGACGCCCTGCGCAAGGACTTCGCCGAGCACGGCCTGGACCTCCCGGTCTACTGGGGCAACCGCAACTGGGCGCCCTACCTGACGGACACCCTGCGCCAGATGGTCCAGGACGGCCGCCGCCGCATCCTGACCCTCGCCACCAGCGCCTACGCCTCCTACTCCGGCTGCCGCCAGTACCGCGAGAACCTCGCCGACTCCCTGGCGGTCCTCAAGGAGGAAGGGCTGGAGCCGCCGGTCGTCGACAAGCTGCGGCACTACTTCAACCACCCGGGCTTCGTGGAGCCGATGGTCGACGGCCTCGTCGCCTCCCTCGCGGACCTCCCCGACGACGTCCGCGACGGCGCGCACATCGCCTTCACGACGCACTCCATCCCGACCTCCGCCGCCGACACCTCCGGACCGGTGGAGGACCACGGCGACGGCGGCGCCTACGTCCGCCAGCACCTGGACGTCGCCCAGGTGGTCGCCGACGCCGTCCGCGAACGCACCGGCGTCGACCGCCCCTGGCAGCTCGTCTACCAGTCCCGCTCCGGCGCCCCGCACATCCCGTGGCTGGAGCCCGACATCTGCGACCACCTGGAGGAGCGGCACGCCGCGGGCGTCCCGGCCGTCGTCATGGCCCCCATCGGCTTCGTCTCCGACCACATGGAGGTCCTCTACGACCTCGACACGGAGGCCACCGCCAAGGCCGCGGAGCTGGGCCTGCCGGTGCGCCGCTCGGCCACCGTCGGCGACGACCCCCGGTTCGCCGCCGCGGTCCGCGAGATGGTCCTGGAGCGCGCCGGCACCGAGCGCGGGCGAAACGTCACGCCGTGCGCCCTGGGCGCCCTCGGCGCCAGCCACGACGTCTGCCCGGTGGGCTGCTGCCCGGCCCGCACCCCCCGCCCCGCCGCCGCGGGCGCCGACAGCCCCTACGCGTGAGGAACCCGTGACCGACGTGACCGACGTGACCGACCCCCTCCACGCCGAGCTGCTGGAGATCGCCCGGGAGGCCGCCCGCCGCGCGGGCGAGCTGCTGCGCGACGGCCGCCCCGCCGACCTCGCCGTCGCCGCCACCAAGTCCAGTCCGATCGACGTCGTCACCGAGATGGACATCGCGGCGGAGAAGCTGATCACCCAGCTGATCGCCGACCGCCGTCCCGACGACGGCTTCCTCGGCGAGGAGGGCGCCTCCAGCGAGGGCACCAGCGGCGTCCGCTGGGTGATCGACCCCCTCGACGGCACGGTGAACTACCTCTACGGGCTGCCGACCTGGTCCGTCTCCATCGCCGCCGAACAGGACGGCGAGACCGTCGTCGGCGTGGTCGCGGCGCCGATGCGCGGGGAGACCTTCCACGCCGTACGCGGCGGCGGGGCCTTCGCCACCGGCCCCACCGGCCCCACCGGCTCCTGGGAGGGCGAACGCCGCCTCTCCTGCCGTACCGCGCCGCCGCTGGACCAGGCCCTGGTCTCCACCGGCTTCAACTACGTCGCCGAGGTCCGCACCCACCAGGCGGACGTCGCCCGGCAGCTGATCCCGCGGCTGCGGGACATCCGCCGCGGCGGCTCGGCCGCCGTCGACCTGTGCGACCTCGCCGCGGGCCGCCTCGACGGCTACTACGAGCGCGGCCTGCACCCCTGGGACCGTGCCGCCGGCGACCTGATCGCCCGGGAGGCGGGCGCCCTCACCGGAGGCCGCCCCGGCGAGCGCCCCACGGACGACCTCACGGTCGCCGCCGTCCCCGGCGTCTTCGAACCCCTCCAGCGGCTCCTGGAGGAGCTGGGCGCCTGGCACGACTGACCCCGCTCCCGCCCCTCGGTCAGGGGCCCGGACAGCACGCACCCCCGGCGCTGGATCGACGCCGGGGGTGCGTGCTGTCCGGGCTGGTGGCCTGGTCAGCCGCCGAACGCGGCCACTTCGACGCCGTGCTCGGCGGCGAGGCGGCGGAGGTCGTCGAGCTCACCGAGTTCCACCTCGACGAGGAAGTCGTCCCCCTCGTCACGGGCCCGCGACAGGTCGGACTCGGTCGTCTTTATGCGCTGCAGAAGTCCTGTGGTGAAAGCGTCCATGCTGCGCCCCCTCGTCCTGGATCGTGGGTCGATGGCACGGGGGTGTGCCGTTCGGAAGGGGCGATCACGTCTCTGACAGGTGCCCAGCGCCGCTCGGCCGGGCGGCGACGGTGCCGGACACCCACGCCCGCTCTGCGGCTGACGGTCGCTGCGCACCGCTGGACGTGCGGTACAGACAGAGCGTGATCGCGGGGTGTAAAGCCGTCCTCCCCCGGCTCCCTTCCGCGGAAACCTCAACCACCCGAGAAAATCCCGCATTCCCAGCGGGCTCTCCCGCCTTACAGCCGACTTATGGCCGAAAAGGGCAGGATGGAGGTCAACACACCCACCAGACCCCTGCCCGCGCGCGCCCGCAGCAAGGACCGCCGGGCCGGACACAGGAAGGACAAGCGACGTGCGCGTACTCGTCGTCGAGGACGAGCAACTGCTCGCCGATGCGGTGGCCACCGGACTGCGCCGGGAGGCCATGGCCGTCGACGTCGTGTACGACGGTGCGGCCGCCCTCGAGCGCATCGGCGTCAACGACTACGACGTGGTCGTCCTCGACCGTGACCTCCCGCTCGTGCACGGCGACGACGTGTGCCGCAGGATCGTCGAGCTGGGCATGCCCACGCGCGTGCTGATGCTCACGGCCTCCGGCGACGTCAGCGACCGGGTCGAGGGACTGGAGATCGGCGCCGACGACTACCTCCCCAAGCCCTTCGCCTTCACCGAGCTGATCGCGCGCGTCCGCGCCCTCGGCCGGCGCACCAGCGTGCCCCTGCCGCCGGTCCTGGAGCGCGCCGGGATCAAGCTCGACCCCAACCGCCGCGAGGTCTTCCGCGACGGCAAGGAGGTGCAGCTCGCGCCCAAGGAGTTCGCCGTCCTGGAGGTCCTCATGCGCAGCGAGGGCGCCGTCGTCTCCGCGGAACAGCTCCTGGAGAAGGCCTGGGACGAGAACACCGACCCGTTCACCAACGTCGTGCGCGTGACCGTCATGACCCTGCGCCGCAAGCTCGGCGAGCCGCCGGTCATCGTCACCGTGCCCGGCTCCGGCTACCGGATCTGATCCCCGTGGCAGCGTCCCCCGCGCCTCCCCAGGCGCCTCCGAAGCCCACCTGGGACCCGCCGACGGCCTCTCCCTTCCCGTGGCTGCGCCCGACCATCCGGATAAGGCTCACGCTGCTGTACGGCGGCATGTTCCTGATCGCCGGCATCGTGCTGCTGTCGATCATCTACCTGCTGGCGGCGCAGGCGCTGAACGTCGGCAGCGACCTCCCGTTCAAGATCACCGAGGGCAGCGTCACCAGCAACACGTGCAACCTGCCCTCCAAGGCGTCGCCCGAGGTCTTCAACTCGGCGATGAACGACTGCGTCAACGAACAGCGCCAGCACGCCCTGGACAGCCTGCTCAGCCGCTCGCTGCTGGCCCTGCTCGGCCTCGCCGTGATCGCCTTCGCGTTCGGCTACGCCATGGCCGGCCGGGTCCTGTCGCCGCTCGGCCGCATCACCCGTACCGCCCGCGCGGTGGCCGGCTCGGACCTGTCCCGCCGGATCGAGCTGGACGGCCCCGACGACGAGCTGAAGGAGCTGGCGGACACCTTCGACGACATGCTGGAGCGCCTCCAGCGGGCGTTCACCGCCCAGCAGCGCTTCGTCGGCAACGCCTCCCACGAGCTGCGCACCCCGCTCGCGATCAACCGCACGCTGCTGGAGGTGCACCTCTCCGACCCGAACGCGCCGGTGGAGCTCCAGCAGCTCGGCAAGACCCTGCTGGCCACCAACGAGCGCAGCGAGCAGCTCGTCGAGGGCCTGCTGCTGCTCGCCCGCAGCGACAACCAGATCGTCGAGCGCAAGCCCGTCGACCTCGCCGAGGTGGCCAGCCAGGCCGTCGACCAGACCCTTGCCGAGGCCGAGACCAAGGGCGTGGAGCTGCGCGGCCGGCGCGCGCCCGCCGTCGTCCAGGGCAACGGCGTACTGCTGGAGCGGATCGCCCTGAACCTGGTGCAGAACGCCGTGCGGTACAACGTCGCCGAGGGCGGCTGGGTCGAGGTGACCACCGAGGTCGAGCCCGGCCAGGCGCTCCTGGTGGTCACCAACACCGGACCGGTGGTCCCGGCGTACGAGATCGACAACATCTTCGAGCCGTTCCGGCGGTTGCGCACGGAGCGGACGGGCAGCGACAAGGGTGTCGGCCTCGGCCTGTCCATCGTGCGCTCCGTGGCCCGCGCGCACGGCGGGCACATCTACGCGCAGCCCCGCGAGGGAGGTGGGCTCGTGATGAGGGTGACCCTGCCCGTCTGAGGCGGCCCGCGAATCTGAGATCATGTCGCCGATCACCGCCCCGAGGTCCGGGCTTGTTCGCTTTGCGCGGAATTTTCGGACCACTGCTCCGGTGTTCGCGTGTGTGATCGATCACAGCGGCGCTTTTCAGGCCATCTACTCTCCGTGATCATGCACCCTGTCGTAAAGCCGGGAAAATCCCGGTTTTCGGGGGGCCTGATCACGGGAAGTACAGGGTGGGACGCCTTTGGCGTGCGGTATTCGGACCGTGTACGGTCCCCATCGCCATCCAACCCGATCACTCAAGCGGAGTCCGGTTGGGTGTCGATTGAGTAACAGACCTTGATGTGAGGCAAAATCTCCGCCTCAGGTCGGGCACAAGTCCGGCCTCTCACGCGTTACGTGCGCTGGAGACACCGCAGACACCCAGAGGGGGAGAGCGACCATGGCAACCGATTACGACACTCCACGCAAGACCGACGACGACGTCGACTCGGACAGCCTCGAAGAACTGAAGGCTCGCCGGAACGACAAGTCGGCCTCCGCCGTGGACGTCGACGAGTTCGAGGCCGCGGAAGGACTCGAACTTCCCGGAGCCGACCTCTCGAACGAGGAGCTGGCAGTCCGAGTACTGCCCAAGCAGCAGGACGAGTTCACATGCATGAGCTGCTTCCTGGTGCACCACCGCAGCCAGCTGGCCCGGGAGAAGAACGGCCAGCCGATCTGCCGCGACTGCGACTGAGGCGGGGTCGGCCGTGACTGGCTCGACCCCTCCCTGGAAGCGCCGCTTCTCCAGGAGAGGAGCGGACGAAGGGCCGCCCGGCGGCCCGAACCGCGCGCGTGACGACGAGCGAGGCCCGACCGTCCCGGGGTCGGCCTCGCTCGAACCGGCAGCCGACCGGGCTGACCTCCCGGAGCCGGTGCCGACCCCCGCGCCCGCTGCCCGACGCCGGGCGGCGGCGTTCCGGGAGAAGGCGACAGAAGGCGTCCGCAAAGGCGGCGACCGCGCCAGGGCGGCCCTGGCGCACCTCGCCGACCGCATCATCGAGATCGCCCCGCGGGTCCCCGTACGGGACCTGGCGACGCTCCGCGAGCAGTTCCCCGGCCTCGGGCCCGAGGAGCTCGCCGACAAGCTGGTGACCGGCGCCACGAGAGCGACGGCGACCGTCGGCGCGGGCGTCGGCGCGGCGGCGGCGTTCCCCGTCCCGCCCGCCATGCCCACCGAGCTGGCCGCCGAGGTCACGGGCGTCGCGGCCATAGAGCTGAAGCTGATCGCCGAACTCCACGAGGTGTACGGCGTACGCCCGCCCGGAGCGCTCGGCCAGCGCAGCGCCGCCTATCTGAGCGCCTGGTCCGAGGAGCGCGGGATCGACGTGACCAAGCCGTCGAGCTTCGGCGCGGCCATGAACGGCCAGGTCAAGCGCCAGCTCCGCCAGCAGATCATGAAGCGCACGGTGCGCAACCTGCCGAACCTCATGCCGTTCATGGTGGGCGCGGCCGTCGGCGCCGTCATGAACCGCCGGGACACCCGCAAGCTCGCCGACCGCATCCGCGCCGACCTGCGCAGGAACCAGGTCCCCTGGGACGCGCTGCCCGCCCTGCCGGCCCTGGAGGTCCCGCGGGACGCCCTGGAGCTGGGCGACGGGACGGACCGGCCGGCCTGAGAACGAGCACGACGGCGGCCGGCCGAGCCACTCGCACGGCTGCCGCGGGGCGGGCGGGGCCCACTGCCGCAGGAGTGGGCAGGGCCCACCGGATCACACGGCCGCCCTTCCTGCGGAGACCGCGGGCCGCACGCGCAGGCGGCGGTCAGGGGAGCGGCGTTCCGCGCGGCCGCCAGGGGTGCCGTCCGCCGTGGCGGCTACGCGGCGGCGGGCTTCGCCGCCCTCAGGGCTTCCGCCAGGCGTTCCGGCTCGCGCGTCGACAGGTACAGGTACGGCGTCGGGTCGTCGGGGTCGGTGACCTCGACGCGCAGGGCACCCGGGATGTAGGCACGCAGCAGCAGGAACGCACGGGTGTCGGCCTTGTACGTGCGCCAGGCGCGGGCCTCCTCCGCGTCCAGTACCTCCGACTCGCCCAGCGCCGACACCGGGATCTTCGCCTCGCCCGCGATGAGCGAGTCGCCGACGACGCGGATGCGTACCGACCCGTACGAACTGACGACGACCGCCGACGCGGCCGTGCCGCAGGCCAGACCGCCCAGGATCGGGAGCGTGCCGAACGGCACCAGGACCAGGGCGATCGCGAGCCCCACCAGGAAGCAGAGCAGCCACCAGGAGCGGGGCGCGGTGAGACGTTCTTCGTACGGGGCGGCGGAGAGCTGCATGACGCCAAGCTTGGCACGCGATCGGCGCGGGTCCGCAGCCAGGTGGGGCAGGTAAGGTCTGCGCCTGTGAGTGGTACTTCCCCGGCCCTTCAGCCCCCCGCCGACGCCGTCGCGCCCGTCCGGCACCCCGACGCCCCCGCCCCCGGCGAACTGCTCGGCGCCCACTACGGCCAGTGCTTCGGCTGCGGCGGCGACCAGCCCCACGGACTGCACCTGGCGGCGCGGGCCGGCGAAGGCGTGTCGATCACCGCCGAGTTCACCGTGCGCCCCGCCCACCAGGGCGCTCCCGGCCTCGCCCACGGCGGCGTGCTGGCCAGCGCCCTCGACGAGGCGCTCGGCTCGCTCGGCTGGCTGCTGCGCGTCATCGCGGTGACCGGACGGCTGGAGACCGACTTCGTACAGCCCGTGCCCGTCGGCACCACCCTCCACCTGGAGGCCGAGGTCGTCGCGGTGGCCGGCCGGAAGATCTACTCCACCGCCACCGGCCGCATCGGCGGCCCCGACGGGCCCGTCGCCGTCCGCGCGGACGCTCTCTTCGTCGAGGTCAAGGTCCGGCACTTCACCGACAACGGCCGTCCGGAGGAGATCCGGGCCGCGATGGACGATCCCGACCAGCTCCGCCGGGCCCGCGCCTTCGAGGTGAACCCGTGAGCGACGGCGCCCGCACCCCCCGCACCCCCCTCGACGTACTGATCCGGCGCGTCGACGAGGACGTACCGCTTCCGGCGTACGCCCACCCCGGCGACGCCGGTGCCGATCTGCGCACCACCGTCGCCTGTGAACTGGCCCCCGGTGAGCGGGCCGTCCTGCCCACGGGGGTGTCGGTGGCCCTGCCCGAGGGGTACGCGGCCTTCGTGCACCCCCGGTCCGGTCTCGCCGCCCGCTGCGGTCTCGCCCTCGTGAATGCCCCGGGGACGATTGATGCCGGGTACCGTGGGGAGATCAAGGTGATCGTGGTGAATCTCGACCCGCGCGAGGCCGTGCGGTTCGAGCGCTTCGACCGGATTGCCCAACTGGTCGTCCAGCCGGTCGAGAGGGTCCGCTTCCACGAGGTCGCGGAGCTTCCCGGCTCGGTGCGGGCCGAGGGGGGCTTCGGGTCCACCGGCGGGCACGCCGGCGCGGACCCGGCAAGCGGCACAAACGGTCGGGTCGCCGAGGGCGGCCCGACGGGTGGGAATCGATACGCTTCGGTCGTATCCGACCGGGAAGGACAGTGACGTGTTCGGACGTCGCAAGAAGAAGGGTGCCGCCGAGGACGCGGCCGGCGAGGCCGAGCAGGTCGTCGACAGCGTCGACAGCGTCGGCACCGAGGCGGACGGAAAGGCCGAGCGGGTACGGCTCGAACCGGAGCCGCGGCCCGACGGACCCTGGGACAGCACCGAGGTCCGCGACCCCGCCGAGGGCCGGGTCGACCTCGGCGGTCTGTTCGTACCGGGCGTGGACGGCATGGAACTGCGTGTGGAGGTCGCGGGCGACGCGATCGTCGCGGCCACCGTCGTACTGCGCGACAGCGCGGTCCAGCTCCAGGCGTTCGCCGCGCCCAAGCGCGAGGGCATCTGGGGCGAGGTCCGCGAGGAGATCGCCTCCGGCATCACCCAGCAGGGTGGCATCATCGACGAGGTCGAGGGTCCCCTCGGCTGGGAGCTGCGGGCCCAGGTGCCCGTGCAGCTGCCGGACGGCACGGGCGGCTTCCAGGTCGTGCGGTTCGTCGGCGTGGACGGCCCCCGCTGGTTCCTGCGCGGCGTGATCTCCGGCCAGGGCGCGGTGCAGCCGCAGGCGGCCGGCCTGCTGGAGCAGATCTTCCGGGACACCGTCGTGGTCCGCGGCGAGGGCCCGATGGCGCCCCGCGACCCGATCGTCCTGAAGCTGCCGAACGACGCGCAGATGGTGCCCGAGGGCGTGCAGCAGGAGGAGGGCTCCCGGTTCGCCGGCGGCATGGGCCAGCTGCAGCGCGGACCGGAGATCACCGAGGTCCGCTGAGCGCGGCGGGCGCCGGTCCGCACACACGAAGAGGGCCGCGCCCCGAGGGGCTGCGGCCCTTCGCCGTGGGCGGGGCGGTGAGTGGCCGGCCGCGGATGCGTCGTGGCTTGTCCGTCGTGGCTTGTCGCGCAGTTCCCCGCGCCCCTGAAGGGGCCCGCACGCCCGCGGTGACGGTCATGGCCGTCAGGGTTGCGTCAAAGACGCTCCCCGCCCGGCATCCCGTCCGTTCTGCCCCGGTCGTCCGCCGTAGGGTCGACGCTGCGCAGTCAGCGCGGGGCGGAAGACAATGGGGCCATGGGACGCGGCAAGCTACGGATCTACCTCGGTGCGGCACCGGGCGTCGGCAAGACCTACGCCATGCTCTCCGAGGCCCACCGGCGGGTGGAGCGGGGCACCGACTGCGTCGTGGCCTTCGTGGAGCACCACGGCCGCACCCGCACCGAGGTGATGCTGAGCGGCCTGGAGGAAGTGCCGCGCGCGGAGCTGGAGTACCGCGGCACGGTCTTCTCCGAGATGGACCTGGCGGCGGTGCTCGCCCGGCGGCCCCGCGTGGCCCTCGTGGACGAGCTGGCCCACACCAACGTCCCCGGCGCGCGCAACGCCAAGCGCTGGCAGGACGTCGAGGAACTGCTGGCCGCCGGCGTCGACGTGATCTCGACCGTCAACATCCAGCACCTGGAGTCGCTCGGCGACGTGGTCGAGTCGATCACCGGCGTACGGCAGCAGGAGACCGTGCCGGACGAGATGGTGCGCCGCGCGGACCAGATCGAACTGGTCGACATGTCGCCCCAGGCGCTGCGCCGCCGCATGGCGCACGGGAACATCTACCAGCCCGCCAACGTCGACGCGGCCCTCTCCAACTACTTCCGCCCCGGCAACCTCACCGCACTGCGCGAACTGGCGCTGCTGTGGGTCGCCGACCGGGCCGACGAGTACCTCCAGCAGTACCGCAGCGAGCACCGGGTCTCGAAGATCTGGGGCTCCCGCGAGCGGATCGTCGTCGGGCTGACCGGAGGTCCCGAGGGCCGCACGCTCATACGCCGGGCGGCGCGGCTGGCGGAGAAGGGCGCCGGCGGCGAGGTCCTCGCCGTCTACATCGCCCGCAGCGACGGCCTGACCTCCGCCTCCCCGAAGGAACTGGGCGTCCAGCGGACCCTGGTCGAGGATCTCGGCGGCACCTTCCACCACGTCGTCGGCGACGACATACCGGCCGCCCTGCTGGACTTCGCCCGCGGCGTCAACGCCACCCAGATCGTCCTCGGCTCCTCCCGCCGCAAGACCTGGCAGTACGTCTTCGGGCCCGGCGTCGGCGCCACCGTCGCCCGCGAGTCCGGACCCGACCTCGACGTGCACATCGTCACCCACGAGGAGGTCGCCAAGGGCCGCGGACTGCCGGTGGCCCGCGGCGCGCGGCTCGGCCCGGCCCGGCTGCTGTGCGGCTGGCTCGCCGGCATCGGCGGACCGCTGCTCCTCACCCCGCTGCTGGACAGCGTCCACCTCGGCCTCGCCAACGACGTCCTGCTCTACCTGGCGCTGACCGTCGCGGCGGCCCTCCTCGGCGGGCTCTACCCGGCGCTCGCCTCGGCCGCGGTCGGCTCGCTGCTGCTGAACTGGTTCTTCACCCCGCCGGTCAGCCGCATGACCATCTCCGACCCCGTCAACATCCTCGCCCTGGCCATATTCGTCGGCGTGGCCGTCTCCGTGGCCTCCGTCGTCGACCTGGCGGCCCGCCGCACCCACCAGGCGTCCCGGCTGCGCGCCGAGTCCGAGATCCTCTCCTTCCTCGCCGGGGACGTGCTGCGCGGCGAGACCAGCCTGGAGGCCCTGCTGGAACGGGTCCGGGAGACCTTCGCCCTGGAGTCGGCCGCCCTGCTCGAACGCGAGAGCGACGTCGCGCCGTGGACCTGCGCGGGCCGGGCCGGCAACGGACCGCCCGTGGAACGCCCCGAGGACGCCGACGTGGACATGCCCGTCGGCGACCACATGGCGCTCGCCCTGACCGGCCGGGTGCTGCCCGCCGAGGACCGCCGGGTGCTCGCCGCCTTCGCCGCCCAGGCCGCCGTCGTACTGGACCGGCGGCGGCTGCGCGAGGAGGCCGACCAGGCGCGCACGCTGGCCGAGGGCAACCGCATCCGCACCGCGCTGCTCGCCGCCGTCAGCCATGACCTCCGTACGCCCCTGGCCGGGATCAAGGCGGCCGTGTCCAGCCTGCGCTCCGACGACGTCGCCTGGTCCGAGGAGGACCGGGCCGAACTGCTCGAAGGCATCGAGGAGGGCGCGGACCGCCTGGACCACCTGGTGGGCAACCTGCTCGACATGTCCCGGCTGCAGACCGGCACGGTCACCCCGCTGATCCGCGAGATCGACCTCGACGAGGTGGTGCCCATGGCGCTGGTCGGGGTGGTCGAGGCCGAGGTCGAGCTGGACGTCCCCGAGACGCTGCCCATGGTCGCCGTCGACCCCGGACTGCTGGAGCGGTCGGTGGCCAACCTGGTCGAGAACGCCGTCAAGTACAGCCCGCCCGGCCGGAGCGTCCTGGTGGCCGCCAGCGCGCTCGGCGACCGGGTCGAGGTACGGATCGTCGACCGTGGCCCCGGCGTCCCCGACGAGGCCAAGGACCGCATCTTCGAGCCGTTCCAGCGGTACGGCGACGCGCCGCGCGGCGCCGGGGTGGGGCTCGGCCTGGCCGTGGCCCGCGGCTTCGCGGAGGCCATGGGCGGCACCCTCGACGCCGAGGACACCCCCGGCGGCGGCCTCACCATGGTCCTCACCGTCCGCGCGGCGGGCCCGGCCCGCGCCGCCGCACCGGCCGCCGCCGTACCGGCCGCCGCCGTACCG
>NZ_JAVRHI010000458.1:0-9745 GCF_034105845.1 Streptomyces sp. CRN 30
GAGAACGGTCCGGGGCTTCGCGCGTCGGTGCGCCGGGCGCGGGTGGTGGGCGCCGGGCGTGCGGGTGGGGTGCGCTGGGGGGTCGGTCGGGCGCGGGGCGGTCAGATGCCCGCCGCCTCCGCGAGGTCCCGCTTGATCGCGGCCAGCAGCTCCGCGGCCCTGTCACGGGCCGCCGGGAGGCCGTCGTGCGAGGCGACCGGGAGGACGACCTCCAGGTAGCACTTCAGCTTGGGCTCCGTGCCGCTCGGGCGGACGATCACCCGGGCGCCGTCCAGCGTGTAGCGCAGGCCGTCCGTGGGCGGCAGCGTGGCCGTGCCCCGGGTCAGGTCCTCCGCCGCGGTGACCGGCAGGCCCGCGAGCCGGGCCGGCGGGTGCTCGCGCAGCCGGCGCATGGCGTCCGCGATGACCGACAGGTCCTCGACGCGGACCGAGAGCTGGTCCGTGGCGTGCAGGCCGTACTCGACCGCCAGGTCGTCGAGGAGGTCGAGCAGCGTGCGGCCCTCCTCCTTCAGCACGGAGGCCAGCTCGGTGACGAGCAGCGCGGCGGTGATGCCGTCCTTGTCGCGGACGCCCTCGGGGTCGACGGAGTAGCCGAGGGCCTCCTCGTACCCGTACCGCAGGCCCTCGACGCGGGCGATCCACTTGAAGCCGGTGAGCGTCTCCTCGTACGGCAGGCCCGCCTGCTCGGCGATCCGGCCGAGGAGGGAGGACGAGACGATCGACTCCGCGAACGTGCCGCGCGCCCCGCGGCGCACCAGGTGGGCGGCGAGCAGCGCGCCGACCTCGTCGCCGCGGAGCATCCGCCAGTCGCCGCTGTCGCTGTCGCGTACGGCGACGGCGCAGCGGTCGGCGTCCGGGTCGTTGGCGACGACCAGGTCGGGGGCCGGGTCCGTGGCCCGTGCCGTCGCGAAGGCCAGGTCCATCGCGCCGGGCTCCTCCGGGTTGGGGAAGGCCACGGTCGGGAAGTCCGGGTCGGGGTCGGCCTGCTCGGCGACGAGGACGGGCTCGGGGAAGCCGGCGCGGGCGAAGGCGGCGAGGACGACGTCCCTGCCGACGCCGTGCATCGCCGTGTAGACCGTGCGGGCCGTGCGCGGGGAGGCCGGGGCGAGGACCGCGTCCGTACGGGCCAGGTAGGCGTCCAGGACGCCGTCGTCGAGGGTGTCCCAGCCGGAGTCCGGGCGCGGTACGTCGTCCAGGGCGCCCACGGCGTCGATCCGGGCGGCGATCTCCGCGTCCGCCGGGGGGACGATCTGGGAGCCGTCGCCCAGGTACACCTTGTAGCCGTTGTCCTGGGGCGGGTTGTGGCTCGCGGTGACCTCCACGCCGGCGACGGCGCCGAGGTGCCGGATGGCGAAGGCGAGGACCGGGGTGGGGAGGGGGCGGGGGAGCACGGCGGCGCGCAGGCCCGCGCCGGTCATCACGGCGGCGGTGTCCCGGGCGAAGTCCGCGGACTTGTGGCGGGCGTCGTAGCCGATCACGACGAGGCCGCCGGTGTGGCCGTTGTCCTCGAGGTACGCGGCGAGGCCCGCGGCGGCGCGGATGACGACGGCGC
The DNA here is from genome assembly GCF_034105845.1 of Streptomyces sp. CRN 30. Lineage (NCBI taxonomy): Bacteria > Bacillati > Actinomycetota > Actinomycetes > Kitasatosporales > Streptomycetaceae > Streptomyces > Streptomyces sp. CRN 30. Next base: position 1,553 of record NZ_JAVRHI010000458.1, read on the forward strand.
GGTTCATGCGCATCGGGCCGGCGCCCAGGGGGCCGCGGAGGCCCGCGGTGCCGAACTGGAGGGTGCCGCGGAAGCGCTCCGCGAGTTCCGCGGTGTCCTCGGCGTCGATGAGCTTGGCCAGTTCCTCGCGGGTGTCCGGGTCGGGATCCTCGGCCAGCCACGTCTTGGCCCGCGCGATGAGTTCGTCCTGCACGTCGGGTCCAGCCTCTCTTGTTCGTACGGGTGCGCTCGCGCTCCGCTGGGCTGTGCGGAGTGCTCGCTGGGGTGCGCCCTTGACGGGTTCCCGTCGTGCGGGCTCGGGCACCTCGGTGGGGCGCGGGCGGGTGTGCGTGCCGTGCTTTCCCGCCGTCGTGGCCAGGGTGCCTGTGGTTCGTCGTGGGGCGGGTGCGCGCCGGGGGCGTCCGTGCTCGGTCCGGCGGGTTCCGTGGGGCCTTGGGGGGTGCTCGGTGGTGGACAGCCGGCCGCTGCGCGCGGACACCCCCCCGGCACGCCCCCTCCTCGCCGTACGCGGCTGCCGGTGCGTACGGGGTCCTGCTTCCGGCGCTGTCCGGCCGTACGGCCCGGCGTCCGTCAGATGCGGTCCAGCACCCGGGCCAGCAGGGAGCCCATGCGGGTGGCGGAGTCGCGGCCGGCCTGGAGGACCTCCTCGTGGTTGAGGGGCTCGCCCGTCATGCCGGCGGCGAGGTTGGTGACCAGGGAGATGCCGAGGACCTCGGCGCCCGCCTCGCGGGCCGCTATGGCCTCCAGGACCGTCGACATGCCGACCAGGTCCGCGCCGATCGTGCGGGCCATGCGGATCTCGGCCGGGGTCTCGTAGTGCGGGCCGGTGAACTGGGCGTAGACGCCCTCCTCCAGGGTGGGCTCGACCTCCTTGCACAGGGTGCGCAGGCGCTCGGAGTAGAGGTCGGTGAGGTCGACGAAGTTGGCGCCGACGATGGGGGAGGTGGCCGTGAGGTTGATGTGGTCGCTGATCAGGACCGGCTGGCCGGGGCGCATGTCCGCGCGGAGGCCGCCGCAGCCGTTGGTCAGGACGACGGTCTTGGCGCCGGCGGCGACGGCGGTGCGGACGCCGTGCGCGACGGCCGCGACGCCGTGGCCCTCGTAGTAGTGGGTGCGGCCCAGGAAGACGAGCGCGCGCTTGGTGCCGATCTTGTACGAGCGGATCCTGCCGCCGTGGCCCTCCACCGCGGGGGGCGGGAAGCCGGGCAGCTCGGTGACCCGGAACTCGGCCTCGGGTGCGCCGAGCGCGTCCACGGCCGGAGCCCAGCCGGAGCCCATCACGAGGGCGACGTCGTGGGTCTCGGCGCCCGTGAGCTCGCGCAGGCGCGTGGCGGCGGCGTCGGCGGCGGCGTACGGGTCGCCCTGGATGTCGTCCGGAAGGAGAGATGCGTTCACGCGGACGAGGGTAGCCGGTCATGGCCTACGCGCGTAGATGACGAGGGTCACGAGGGGGGATCGTTGCCTGGTCGTTCTCGGCGGCGTGGGGGAGTGCGTCGTGTGTCCCTTGCGTCGCGCGGAGCCTCCGGTGCCCCCGGGGCACCACCGCGCGTGGCGTGCGGGACAATGGAGTACGTGACTCGGATCGTGATCATCGGTGGCGGACCCGGCGGATACGAAGCGGCCCTGGTGGCCGCGCAACTCGGCGCGGAGGTGACCGTCGTCGACTGCGACGGCCTGGGCGGGGCGTCGGTGCTCACCGACTGCGTGCCGTCCAAGACCCTCATCGCCACCGCCGAGGTGATGACGACCTTCGATTCCTCCTATGAGGAGCTCGGGATCATCGTCGCCGACGACACTCCGCACATCGACTCCCCCGCGCGCGTGGTGGGCGTCGACCTCGGCAAGGTGAACCGGCGGGTGAAGCGGCTCGCGCTCGCCCAGTCGCACGACATCACGGCGTCCGTGACGCGTGCGGGGGCGCGCGTGATGCGTGGGCGCGGCCGGCTGGACGGGCAGCAGGCGCTCGACGGGTCGCGCAAGGTCGTGGTGCGCGCCGCCGACGGGAGCGAGGAGACGCTCACCGCCGACGCGGTGCTGATCGCCACCGGCGGGCACCCGCGGGAGCTGCCCGACGCTCAGCCGGACGGGGAGCGCATCCTCAACTGGACGCAGGTGTACGACCTCGACGAGCTGCCCGAGGAGCTCATCGTCGTCGGTTCCGGTGTCACCGGTGCCGAGTTCGCCGGCGCTTACCAGGCCCTCGGCTCGCGGGTCACGCTCGTCTCCAGCCGGGACCGCGTGCTGCCGGGCGAGGACCCGGACGCCGCCGCCGTGCTGGAGGACGTCTTCCGGCGCCGTGGCATGAACGTGATGGCCCGCTCCCGCGCCCAGTCCGCCAAGCGCGTCGGCGACCGGGTCGAGGTCACCCTCTCCGACGGCCGGGTCATCAGCGGCACGCACTGCCTGATGGCCGTCGGCGCGATCCCGAACAGCCAGGGGATGGGCCTGGAGGAGGCCGGGGTCAAGCTGCGCGAGTCCGGGCACGTCTGGACCGACAAGGTCTCCCGGACCACGGCCCCCGGCGTGTACGCGGCGGGTGACGTGACCGGGGTCTTCGCGCTCGCCTCGGTGGCCGCCATGCAGGGCCGGATCGCCATGTACCACTTCCTCGGCGACGCCGTGAACCCGCTGGACCTGAAGACGGTCTCGTCGAACGTGTTCACCGACCCCGAGATCGCCACCGTCGGCTTCACGCAGGCCGACGTGGACGCGGGCCGGATCGACGCCCGGATGGTGAAGCTGCCGCTGCTGCGCAACCCGCGCGCGAAGATGCAGGGCATCCGGGACGGCTTCGTGAAGCTCTTCTGCCGGCCCGGCACCGAGATCGTCGTGGGTGGTGTCGTGGTCGCGCCGCGCGCCTCGGAACTGATCCACCCGATCTCGATCGCGGTGGACAACAACCTGACCGTCGAACAGATCGCGAACGCGTTCACCGTGTATCCCTCCCTTTCGGGGTCGATCGCCGAGGTGGCCCGGCAGTTGCACAACCGCAAGGAGACCGGCGGGGCTTGAGCGGACCGCCCGACTCCCCGCGCACCGCGGGGAGTTGGCGGCCCCGTGCGCGGGACGGGCCCAACAGGCAGGCGCATATACCACTTCGCGTACTACCGCGCGAACAACTTCTGTTATTCGGCGCAAACTGCTGAAAGTAGACGGTCGACCGCGTTACTGTCAGTTTCGTGTTCGCTGCAGAACGTCGCCAATTGATCCTCGAAATGGTGCGAGCGAACGGTGCCGTGTCGCTCCGTGAACTCGCCCGCGTCGTCCAGACCTCCGAAGTGACCGTACGGCGGGACGTGCGCGCACTGGAGGCAGAAGGACTCCTCGACCGCCGGCACGGCGGTGCGGTACTGCCGGGCGGTTTCACGCGGGAGTCCGGCTTCCCGCAGAAGTCCCATCTCGCGACCGCCGAGAAGACGGCCATCGCCGACCTCGCCGCGGGCTTCGTCGAAGAGGGCGAGGCCATCGTGGTCGGAGCGGGCACCACCACGCAGGAGCTGGCGCGCCGGCTCGCGCGGGTGCCCGGCCTGACCGTCGTCACCAACTCCCTGCTGGTGGCGCAGGCGCTGGCCCACGCCAACCGCGTGGAGGTCGTGATGACCGGCGGCACCCTCCGCGGTTCCAACTACGCCCTGGTCGGCTCCGGGGCGGAGCAGTCCCTACAAGGGCTCAGGGTCTCGCGGGCGTTCCTCTCCGGGAGCGGGCTCACCGCCGAGCGGGGACTGTCCACGTCCAACATGCTCTCGGCCTCCGTCGACCGCGCCCTGGTGCAGGCGGCCGCGGAGGTGGTGGTCCTCGCCGATCACACCAAGCTCGGTACGGACACCATGTTCCAGACCGTGCCGACCGACGTGATCACGCGGCTGGTGACCGACGAGCCGCCGGGCCACGACGACCGCGCGGCCACCGAGCTCCAGGCCCTCGCGGACCAGGGGGTCCAGATCGCGGTCGCCGGAGCCGCGGGAGGTGATCCCGTCCCGGCGTCCTCCTCACGGCGCCGGGACGTCCCCCTTCCGGGCCCGCGCCGCGGCCAGGTCCCGGGCGGGAACCCGGGACTGCGCACGGCCGGGGTGCTGGGCGACCAGTCCCCCGGTGCCGAGCGGGAGCGGGAGCGGGAGCGGGCGAGAGTGGCGGACCTCCGGCGCCGCTGACGAGCTGGTGCGGGGAGTCCCGCCCGGAACCCGGGCGGTCACTCTCCGTGCCGGCCGGCCCCCGGCGGATCACCCGGACCCCCGGTGCGCAAGTACCGGGCCCGCCGTTTCACGGACGCGGGCGCAGCCCGCCGAGGGTGAGGGTGAGCAGCCGGTCGGCCAGCCCGGAGTCGTCCGGGCTCTCCTCGGCCGCGAGGGCGATCGCATGGGTGAGCTGGAGGAGGTCGCCGATCTCCACCTCGGCGCGTACGTCACCCGCTTCCTGCGCACGCGCGAGCAGGGCGCCGCCCGCCTCCCGGATCGGGCCGCCGCACCGGGCGAGTTCCGACGCGCGGTCCGCCGAGGCGGCGGACGAGACCGTCATGAGCGCCCGGGCCAGCCCCCGGTACTCGCCCGCGTGGCCGATCATCTCGCGCAGCCACGCCACGAGCGCCGCGCACGGCTGCGGATCGTCGAGCAACTCGCGCGAGCGCGCCAGGAGTTGCTCCGCCGCGTCGGCGAAGACCGCGCTCAGCAGGGCGTGCCGGTTCGGGAAGTGCCGGTACAGGGTGCCGATCCCGACACCGGCCCGCTTCGCCACGTCCTCCAGGGAGGCGTCCGTGCCACCGGCGGCGAAGGCGGCGCGCGCCGCCTGCACCAGCCGCTCGTGGTTGCGCCGTGCGTCGGCCCGCCGCTGTCGCGGTGGACGCCCCAACGCCGGCGGACCCGCCTTCGCGGTCCCCTCCGGGGCCGTACGCGCCATGGCCCTCACCCGCTTCCCTCGACACACCAGGCCGGACGGCCTCCAGCATGCCACCGCGCCGCCCGGACGGGTGGCCGGCCCGGGGCGGTGACGGACGAAGGCGCCCGGCGGACCGGCTGCTTCCCGGTCCGCCGGGCGCCCCGGCGTGCTCGTACGTGGTGGTGCCGCTCAGTCCTTGATCTCGCAGATGGCGGCGCCGGAGGTGAGGGACGCGCCGACCTCGGCGGACAGGCCCTTGACGGTGCCGGCCTTGTGGGCGTTGAGCGGCTGCTCCATCTTCATCGCCTCCAGGACGACGATCAGGTCGCCCTCCTGGACCTCCTGGCCCTCCTCGACGGCGACCTTGACGATGGTGCCCTGCATCGGCGAGGCCAGGGTGTCGCCGGAGGCGGCCGGGCCGGACTTCTTCGCCGCGCGCCGCTTGGGCTTGGCGCCGGCGGCGAGGCCGGTGCGGGCCAGGGACATGCCCAGCGAGGCCGGGAGGGAGACCTCCAGGCGCTTGCCGCCGACCTCGACGACGACCGTCTCGCGGTTGGTCCCGTCCTCGGCCTCACCGTCGGCGGGCGCCGTGAAGGGCTTGATGTCGTTGACGAACTCGGTCTCGATCCACCGGGTGAACACCGTGAACGGCTCCTCGGAGCCGGTCAGCTCGGGGGCGAACGCCGGGTCCCGGACCACCGCGCGGTGGAACGGGACGGCGGTGGCCATGCCCTCGACCTGGAACTCGTCCAGGGCGCGGGCGGCGCGCTCCAGCGCCTCCTTGCGGGTGCGGCCGGTGACGATCAGCTTGGCCAGCAGGGAGTCCCAGGCCGGACCGATCACGCTGCCGGCCTCCACGCCCGCGTCCAGGCGCACGCCCGGGCCGGTGGGGGCGTCGAAGCGGGTGACCGTGCCGGGCGCGGGCAGGAAGCCGCGGCCGGGGTCCTCGCCGTTGATGCGGAACTCGAAGGAATGGCCGCGCAGCGGCGGGTCGTCGTAGCCGAGTTCCTCACCGTCGGCGATGCGGAACATCTCGCGCACCAGGTCGATGCCGGCGACCTCCTCGGTCACCGGGTGCTCCACCTGCAGCCGGGTGTTGACCTCCAGGAAGGAGATCGTGCCGTCCGCGCCGACCAGGAACTCCACGGTGCCCGCGCCGACGTAGCCGGCCTCCTTGAGGATGGCCTTGGAGGAGGAGTACAGCTCGGCGAGCTGCGCCTCGGAGAGGAACGGCGCCGGGGCCTCCTCGACCAGCTTCTGGTGGCGGCGCTGGAGGGAGCAGTCACGGGTGGAGACGACGACCACGTTGCCGTGACTGTCGGCCAGGCACTGGGTCTCCACGTGGCGCGGCTTGTCGAGGTAGCGCTCCACGAAGCACTCGCCCCGGCCGAAGGCGGCGACCGCCTCGCGGACGGCCGAGTCGTACAGCTCCGGCACTTCCTCCAGGGTGCGGGCGACCTTCAGGCCGCGGCCGCCGCCGCCGAAGGCCGCCTTGATGGCGATCGGCAGCCCGTGCTCCTCGGCGAAGGCGACGACCTCCTCGGCACCGCTCACCGGGTCGGGGGTGCCGGCGACCAGCGGGGCGCCCGCGCGCTGCGCGATGTGCCGGGCGGCGACCTTGTCGCCCAGGTCGCGGATGGCCTGCGGCGGCGGGCCGATCCAGATCAGGCCGGCGTCCAGCACGGCCTGCGCGAACTCCGCGTTCTCGGAGAGGAACCCGTAGCCGGGGTGGATCGCGTCCGCGCCCGAGTCCTTCGCCGCCTGGAGCACCTTGGCGATGTCCAGGTAACTGGTGGCCGGGGTGTCACCGCCCAGGGCGAACGCCTCGTCCGCCGCGCGGACGTGCAGGGCGTCCCGGTCCGGGTCGGCGTACACGGCCACGCTCGCGATCCCGGCGTCCCGGCACGCCCGGGCGACGCGGACAGCGATTTCGCCACGGTTGGCGATCAACACCTTGCGCACGATGGCTCCCTCTCCTTGAAACAAGCCGAGTTTAGGGACTGCCGACACGGCGTTTCGACCCGTCCTCAATGGTGAGCTTGCCCACACGGAGCGTGACCCGAGGCTCGCTCGACCGGTGAAATCCCTTGTCGCGACGCATCACGCGGGACTCCTCCGGAAAACCCTAGCCCTCAGGTGTGGTCGAGGTCTCTGTGAGGCCATGCTGCGGGCACCGGGGTTTCTTTGTGGAGTCCCTACTAATGGCCCAACGATTCTTTGCCGCCGTCGGGCCCCCTGCCCCCTTACCTACCCGCTGGTAGCGCGCGCGATGTCCCGTCGGCGGCACGGGGGCGGACGGCGTCACCGCGGGGCCCCGCTCACCCCGCCGCGGGCGCCCACAGCTCCGTGATGCCGACGTCCAGCCGGTGCAGCAGCCGCCGCACCAGGGGGAGGCTGATCCCGATGACGTTGCCGTGGTCGCCCTCGATGCCGTCGATGAACGGCGCCGAGCGGCCGTCGAGCGTGAAGGCCCCGGCGACGTGCAGGGGCTCGCCGGAGGCGACGTACGCGGCGATCTCCTCGTCGGTGGGCTCGCCGAAGCGGACCACGGTGGACGCCGTGGCGGAGACGTACCGGTCGCTCGCGGTGTCCCACACGCAGTGCCCGGTCTGCAGCGTGCCCGCCCGTCCGCGCATCGACTTCCAGCGGGCGGTGGCCTCCTCGGCGTCCGCGGGCTTGCCGAGTGCCTGGCCGTCCAGGTCGAGCACCGAGTCGCAGCCGATCACGAGTGCGCCGCTCACCTCGGGCCGGGCCGCCACCACGGAGGCCTTCGCCTCGGCCAGCGCGAGCGCCAGTTCGGCGGGGGTGGGGGCGGTCACGGCGTCCTCGTCGACCCCGCTGACGATCACCTCGGGGGCGAGTCCGGCCTGGCGGAGCAGCCCGAGCCGGGCGGGGGACTGGGAGGCGAGCACGAGGCGGCGGCGCGGCTGAGCGGTCATGCGGTCAGGGTATCGGCGGCCTCCGGGCGGTGCCCTGCGGGACGGTGCTCACCCCACGCCGATCACCAGCATCGAGACCACCATGACCAGCGCCACGAGAACACCCAGCCGCCGCAGCATGGCCTGCATGTCGCGCAGCTCCTTCGGCGGCTCGTTCTCCGGGTCGGACCACAGCATGTAACCGATGCTGCGACCGGCGCCGGTCACGGCGCCTGAGTACGCGTACTCAACTTGCCGTACCCGCCGGTACCCGCGCCCCCCGGCGGGACACGGGCGACGGACGGCTCAGGCCGGCCAGAACGTGCGACGCCACGCCGTCGGGCCCGGCGGCGGCAGCCGGTGGGCGGCGACGCGGGCCGGGTCGGCCCAGGAGTCCCGCGGC
>NZ_JAVRHI010000459.1:0-83107 GCF_034105845.1 Streptomyces sp. CRN 30
AGCCCATCGCCGCGATCGCCGGGAGGCGGCGGGCGGCGGTGCGGAACGTGCCGTGCGGCCGCTCCGGCGTCCCCTCCGAGCGCGGGAAGAACTCGTACCAGGCGCCGTACAGCGCCCGCTCCCGCTCCACGAGGAGCGGCAACGGCTCGGAGGAAGTGACCAGTTCACGCAGCGGGTACCGCGAGAGCACCCCGTCCACCCGGGGTGTCAGCGCCGCCGCCAGCCGGGACGCGGCCGGGCGGTCCTCGTCGCGCAGCGCCTCGGCGGCGGCGAGCACCTCCCGCCGGCCCCGGTCCTCGGGGACCCGCTCCGCGGCCCGTTCGTACAGCCGGGCGCCCTCCTCCAGGACGAGCGCGGTGTCGATCCCGGCCGGGATCTTGATCTGCGCGTGGTGGCGCCAGGTGGTGACCGGGTCGCCCCACGCCTCGACGGTGTACGTCCACAGGCCGGGCTCACCGGCGGTGACGTCGGCGCCCCAGCGGTCGGTGCCGGGGGCCAGCTCCCGCATGGGTGTCCAAGGGCCGGGCTGCCCCTGGGGATCGGTCAGGACGACATTGGCGGCGACCGCGTCGTGTCCCTCCCGGAACACGGTGGCCGACACCTCGAACGTCTCGCCGGTGACGGCCTTGGCGGGCCGCAGACCGCGCCGGACGACCGGCCGTACGTCGAGCACGGGGATACGGCCGACGACGGGCGCGCCGCCGGAGGGAGGTGGCCCCGCGGGGGGCGGACCGGCGGCGGCCGGGCGCGCGGGGACGTCGGCGCCGTGCGGTGCGGTGGGTACTGACATGTGGTGCGTGGCGGGCATGACCGCTCCTGTCCGCGACAACGAGGGTGGGCGGATGGCTGTGGGGAGGTGGGTCGTGCGGGGGTCCTACCTGAGGCGTGTACCGCGAGAGCCTTCCCCTACTCTTCGGGGCGGCAATCCGGCACTTTGTTACCTACTCACGCGTACCCCCGGGCACAAGGCCGACCCCGCCCGGAAACACGGGGCGGGGCCGGTCCGCGAGAGGCCGTGCGTCAGCCGTGCGGCACGCGCAGGAGCCGGTTCGGTGAGCCGGTGCCGCGGCCGTTCACCTTGCCGGTGGCGGCGCCCGCGACCAGGGACCCCGCCACCTGGGCCGGTTTCGCCCGCGGGTGCGCCGACAGGTACAGCGCCGCCGCGCCCGCCGCGTGCGGCGCCGCCATCGACGTACCGGACCAGGTGATCCGCGCGGTGTCGCTCACCCGGGACGCCGACGTGACGGACACGCCCGGGGCGAACAGGTCGACGGCGGCCCCGTAGTTCGAGAAGGCGGCCCGTGTGTCGGTGCGGTCGGTGGCGCCGACCGTGATCGCCTGCGGGACACCGGCCGGGGAGTACAGGGACGCCGGGCGGCCGGAGTTGCCGGCCGCGACCGTGTACGTGACGCCCGACGCGATCGAGGCGCGCACGGCCGCGTCGAGCTGCGCGTTGCGCGCCCCGCCCAGACTGAGGTTGGCCACCGCCGGCTTGCGGGCGTGCTTCGTGACCCAGTCGATGCCGGCGATCACCCGGGCCGTGGTGCCCGCGCCCTCGGCGTCCAGCACGCGTACGGCGACCACCCGGGCCTTCTTGGCCACGCCGTACGCCGATCCGGCCACCGTGGCCGCGACGTGCGTGCCGTGCCCGTTGCCGTCCTGGGCGGTGCGGTCCCGGCCCACGAAGTCCCAGCCGCTGCTCGCCCGCCCGCCGAAGTCCTTGTGCGTCGTCCGCACCCCGGTGTCGATCACGTACACCGTCACACCCTTGCCCCCCGAACCGGGCGAGGTGTAGCGGCGGTCCAGCGGCAGACTCCGCTGGTCGATACGGTCGAGCCCCCAGGACGGCGGGTTCTTCTGCGTCCCCTCCACCAGCACCCGCGTGTCCTGCGCGACGGAGGCGACCCGGCTGTCGGCGGCGAGCCGCCGCGCCTGTCTCGCGTCCGCGGTGACGGCGTACCCGTTGAGGACGGCGCCGTAGGTGTGGCTGATTCTCGCCCCGTATCTCCCGACGAGGCTCTTTCCGGCCGACGACGCGGCCTCCGTGTCCCCCTTCAGTGTCACCAGGTAACTCCCGCTCACGGTGCCGGGTGCCCCGGCGCCGAGTATGCGACCCTCCGGTACGGCCTGCGCGGGCAGGGTCATGGCCGAAAGCGCCGCGGCACAGCTCACCGCGACCAGGCCCCCCGCCGGGCGCAGACGCGGTGCGCGCGTCCGAGCCATCGTGTGAGTTCCCCTCCTCGATGCGGTCCGCGGGCCTTGGGAAGTGTCAGACAGGCCCCAGGGGCCCGCGCCGCCTGGGGGAAGCCTCTCGTGTGCCGCGAAGCGTCACAAGGTGGCCCAGCGGGGCGGAATCAGCCATATCCGACACGGGCGGTGCGATGGTCCGTCCGGAGGTGCGGGCCGTCGCCGGGGCACGCCGATCGGGCGGACCGCGCGGCGAAGGCCCGCTGTGCCCGCCGGGACGCCGGTACCGTCTGAAGGGACGGCGCGGTACACACCGCGTCACTCCAGCCATCGCGTTGAGGTGGAATGTGAAGGCGATCCGCCGACTGACCGTCCGTCCCGTCCTCCCCGACCCGCTCAGGCCGCTCAGCGACCTGGCCCGCAATCTGCGCTGGTCCTGGCATGCCGAGACCCGGGACCTCTTCCAGTCCGTCGACCCCGAGTGCTGGACCGCGTCGGGCCGCGACCCGGTGCGGCTGCTCGGCACCGTCGCTCCCGCGCGGCTCACGGCCCTCGCCGAGGACCGCCGCTTCCTGCGCCGCCTCACCGCGGCCGCCGACGACCTCGACTTCTACATGACCGGCGACCGCTGGTACCAGGCGCAGACCGCCCGGCTGCCCGCCGCCGTCGCCTACTTCTCACCCGAGTTCGGCATCACCGCCGCGCTGCCCCAGTACTCCGGCGGCCTCGGCATCCTCGCCGGCGACCACCTCAAGGCCGCCAGCGACCTCGGCGTCCCGCTGATCGGCGTCGGCCTGCTCTACCGCCACGGCTACTTCCGCCAGTCCCTCAGCCGGGACGGCTGGCAGCAGGAGCACTACCCGGTCCTCGACCCCAACGAGCTGCCGCTGGCCCTGCTCAAGGAGGCCGACGACACCCCCGCCCAGGTCGCCCTCGCCCTGCCCGGCGGGAAGGAGCTGCGCGCCCGGATCTGGCTGGCCCAGGTCGGCCGCGTCCCGCTGCTGCTGCTCGACTCCGACGTCGAGGAGAACGACCTCGGCGAGCGCGGCGTCACCGACCGGCTCTACGGCGGCGGCAGCGAGCACCGGCTGCTCCAGGAGATGCTGCTGGGTATAGGAGGGGTCAGGGCGGTACGGACGTACTGCCGGCTCACCGGACACGCCGGACCCGAGGTGTTTCACACCAACGAGGGACACGCCGGCTTCCTCGGCCTGGAGCGCATCGCGGAGCTGTGCGACGACGGCGCCGAGTTCGACCCGGCGCTCGAAGCGGTCCGCGCCGGAACCGTCTTCACCACCCACACCCCCGTCCCGGCCGGCATCGACCGCTTCGACCGCGAACTGGTCGCCCGCCACTTCGGCCCCGGCGCCGAACTCCCCCGCATCGACGTCGAACGCATCCTCCGGCTCGGCATGGAGACCTACCCCGGCGGCGAACCCAACCTCTTCAACATGGCGGTGATGGGCCTGCGCCTGGCCCAGCGCGCCAACGGCGTCTCCACCCTGCACGGCGGGGTCAGCCGCGCCATGTTCAACGGACTCTGGCCCGGCTTCGACGCCGACGAGGTCCCGATCACCTCCGTCACCAACGGCGTGCACGCCCCCACCTGGGTCGCCCCCGAGGTGTTCCGGCTCGGCGCCCGGCAGATCGGCGCGCAGCGCACCGAGGACGCCCTGACCGTCGGCGGCAGCGACCGCTGGGACGCCGTCGCCGACATCCCCGACCAGGACATCTGGGAGCTCCGCCGCACCCTGCGCGAACAGCTCGTGGAGGAGGTCCGGGTACGGCTGCGGGACTCCTGGCGGCAGCGCGGCGCCGGCACCGCCGAACTGGGCTGGATCGACGGCGTCCTCGACCCCGACGTCCTCACCATCGGCTTCGCCCGGCGCGTCCCCTCGTACAAGCGGCTGACGCTGATGCTCCGCGACCGGGACCGGCTGATGGAGCTGCTGCTCCACCCAGAGCGGCCGATCCAGATCGTCGTCGCAGGCAAGGCGCACCCGGCGGACGACGGCGGCAAGCGGCTGGTGCAGGAACTGGTGCGGTTCGCCGACGACCCGCGGGTCCGCCACCGCGTCGTCTTCCTGCCCGACTACGGCATGGCCATGGCGCAGAAGCTCTACCCGGGCTGCGACATCTGGCTGAACAATCCGCTGCGGCCGCTGGAGGCGTGCGGGACCAGCGGCATGAAGGCCGCGCTCAACGGCTGCCTCAACCTCTCCGTGCTGGACGGCTGGTGGGACGAGTGGTTCCGGCCCGACTTCGGCTGGGCGATCCCCACCGCCGACGGCGCGGGCACGGACCCCGACCGGCGTGACGCCATAGAGGCCGCCGCCCTCTACGACCTGCTGGAACAGCGGATCACGCCGCGCTTCTACGAGCGCGGAGGCGACGGCCTGCCCGACCGCTGGATCGAGATGGTCCGCGAGACCCTCAGCCACCTCGGCCCGAAGGTGCTGGCCGGGCGCATGGTCCGCGAGTACGTCGACCGGCTCTACGCCCCGGCCGCCGCGGCCCACCGCGCGATGGACCCGGAGGCCGCGCGCCGCCTCGCCGACTGGAAGACCCGCGTCCGCGCCGCCTGGCACGGGGTGAGCGTCGACCACGTCGAGACCACCGCGGCCGCGGCCACCGCCGAACTCGGCTCCACCCTCGGCCTGCGGGTCCGGGTCGACCTCGGCGACCTCGCCCCGGACGACGTGGAGGTGCAGGCGGTCTCCGGGCGGGTGGACACCGAGGACCGCATCACCGGCGCGACGGCCGTCCCGCTGAAGCCGGTGGGCGGCCCCGACCTGGAGGGGCGCTGGGCCTACGAGGGTCCGCTCGCCCTGGACCGGACCGGACCCTTCGGCTACACGGTCCGTATCCTGCCCGCCCACCCGCTGCTGGCCTCCGCCGCGGATCTCGGCCTCGTCGCCGTGCCGTCGGAGGACCAGATGGAGGCGGCGGGCCTGCTCATGCGGTGATCCGCGGCACGCGGTGACCCACCGGGCCTGTGCGGGCCCTCACTCCTCGGAGACCGGCCCGCACAGGTCCCGCAGCACCTTGCCGCACCGGCGCGCGTAGGCGTGCTGGAAACCGCGGGCCGCCGGACCGCCCGCCTTGGTGTACCACTTGGCCGGGCGGCTGAACGCGGTCACCGTCAGCCAGACCGTGCCGTCACCGGTACGGTCCACGACGAACGCCTCCTCACCGGACTCCGGATGACCGGGCAGCGTGCCGTACGCCCACCCGGCGCGGCGGTGCTCCTCCACCGTCCACACCACCCGGCAGGGCGCCTTGATCATCCCGGCGAGGGTCACGGTGACGTCCACGCCGGGCGCGGCCCGGTCCGCGCCCGTGTCGAGACCGACACCCACCGCCCGGTGCAACTCCCAGGTCAGAAGCGCCTCGGCGGCCCGGTGGAAGACCCGTTCCCCCTCTCCCAGGCGGGTGCGCACGTGCAGGGAGTGGAAACCCGGCGGGCAGTGGCCCTGCTCGCGGGTCGCGCCGACGGCGTCGTACGTGAAGGACATGGGACGCAAGCCTAGGACGGATCGGGGCGGGTCCGGGTACGGGGTGCGCCGCCGTGCCGGTCGGCGCGGGCCCGTCAGCCGTCGCCGTGCCACGACCCCCACAGTGCCGCGTACGCCCCGCCGGCCGCCACCAGCTCGTCGTGCGTGCCCACTTCGGTCAGCAGCCCGTCCTCCATCACGGCCACCCGGTCGGCGTCGTGCGCGGTGTGCAGCCGGTGCGCGATGGCGATGACCGTCCGCCCTTCGAGTACGGCGGCCAGGGCGCGTTCGGTGTGCCGGGCCGTCGTCGGGTCGAGCAGGGCGGTCGCCTCGTCCAGGATCAGCGTGTGCGGGTCGGCCAGCACCACCCGGGCCAGGGCGAGCTGCTGGGCCTTCGAGCCGTCGGAACGGGCACCGGGGGCCCCGCCCGGCTCGCTGTCGAGACCCTCCGGCAGGTCGCGCACCCACCCGGCGGCGCCGACCGCGGCGAGGGCGGCCATGAGGTCCTCGTCGGTGGCGGCCGGTTCGGCGATGAGCAGGTTGTCGCGGACCGTGCCGAGGAAGACGTGGTGCTCCTGGGTGACCAGGACCACCTGGCGGCGCAGCCGCTCCGGGGCGAGCGAGGAGACCGGCACCCCGCCGACCGTGACCGATCCGGCGGTCGGCGCGTCGACGCCCGCGAGGAGCCGGCTCAGCGTCGTCTTGCCCGCGCCGGACGGCCCGACGACCGCCAGCCGCTCACCGGGCCGCACCGTCAGGTCCACGCCGCGCAGCACCTCGTCGCCGCGGCCGTAGGCGTACCGCGCGCCGGTCACGTCGATCCGGTCGTCCGCCGGGGCGCGGGAGCCCTCCGCGACGGCGCGCGGGGCGCTCGCCAGTCCCTCCACCCGGGCGAAGGACGCGCCACCGGCCTGGAGCTGCTCGATCCGCATCAGCACCTCGTCCAGCGGCCCGGCCAGTTGCTGGAGACAGACCGCGCAGGCCACCACCGTGCCGACACTCGTCGCGCCGCGCGCGTGCAGGACCCCGCCGATCAGCAGCACACCCGCCACCGGCAGCACATAGGAGATCTCCACCGCCGGGAAGAACACCGACCGCAGGAACAGCGTGCGGAACCGGGTCCGCCGGGACACCTCCAGCGCCTCCCGGCTCGCGGCGGTCCGCGCCCCCGCCAGCCCGAACGCCTCCACCGTGCGGGCCCCGGCGACCGTCGTGGCGAGGACCTCGGCGACCTCCGAGGTGGCGGCGCCCTCGGCGAGATAGGCGTCCCGCGCCCGCCGCAGATACCAGCGCAGCGCGCACCAGATCGGCAGCAGGGCCAGTGTGCCGATCGCGCCGAGCAGCGGGTCGAGGACGAGCACCGCGACGATCAGGAACAGTGACTGCACCCCGTTGACCAGCAGATGCGGTCCGGCGTCCCGCAGCGTCGTGCCGACGGTGGTCACATCGGCCGTGCCACGCGTCGTCAGGTCGCCCGTACCGGCCCGCTCCACCACCGCCGCGGGCAGCGCCAGCGCCCGGACCACGAACCGCTCCCGCACCCGGGCCAGCGTCCGCTCGCCGAAGCGGTGTCCGGCGTACCGGGCCCAGCGGGCCAGCAGGAGCTGCGCCAGCGAACAGAGCACGATGGCGAGGGCCGTCCGGTCCACGGCGCCGACGCCCGCCCCGGCGCGTACGTCGTCGACGATCCGGCCCAGCAGCCACGGACCGGCGAGACCGGCCAGCGCCGCCAGCGCGTTCAGGACCAGGACGAGGACGACGGACCGGACGTCGGAGCGGACCAGTCCGGCCGCCGCCCGCCGCACGTCGGCCCGCTCGGCCACGGGCAGGTGCCCGGCCTGCGGCGAGGTCATCGCACAGCCTCCTCTTCCACCTGTTCCCCGTCCTCCTCCGCGTCCCGCGAGACCAGCGCCCGGTAGTCCGGCTCGGCGTCGAGCAGTTCACGGTGGGTGCCGGTGGCCGCGACCTTCCCGTCGACCAGGTGGTGCACGGTGTCCATCCGGGCCAGGAGCAGCGGCGAGGTGCACGCCACCACCGTCGTACGGCCCGCGCGGACCGTCCGCAGCCGGTCCGCGACCAGCGCCTCGGTGTGCGCGTCCAGTGCCGACGTCGGCTCCACGGCCAGCAGCACCTCCGGGTCGGCCAGCAGCGCCCGCGCCAGCCGCACCCGCTGCCGCTGCCCGCCGGAGAGGCTGCGGCCCTGCGCGTCGACCGCCGAGTCGAGCCCGTCGGGCAGGGAGCGCACGATGTCGTCGGCGACGGCCGCGTGCGTGGCCCGCGCCAGTGCGGCGTCCGGGGCGGCCCGGGGACCGGCGACCATCTCCCGCAGCGGACCCGCGAACAGGTCGGCCTCGTGCTCCGCGACCAGGACACGCTCGCGCACCAGCGGCAGCGGAACCTCGTCCAGCCGTGTCCCGCCCCACGTCACCTCGGTCGGACCGTACCGGCCGAGACGGTCCACCACGGCGGCGAGATCGGCCGGCCGGGCCCCGGTCAGCGCGGTCAGCCGGCCCGGCACCACCCGGACCCCGGAGACCGGGTCGTGAAGGACCGACGGCCCGGCGGGCGCGTCCCGGGTACCGCCGTCCGGCTCGGCCTCAAGACGCAGGAACGCCACGATCCGCCGGGCCGCCACCACTCCCCGGGCGAGCTGGTACCCCATCTCGATGAGGAACGCCACCGGCCAGCCCAGCGCCACCACATAGCCGTACACCGCGACCAGTTCGCCCACGGTGATCTCGCCGCGCGCCGCCAGCCGCGCCCCCAGCCAGGTCACCAGCGCCAGGAACAGCACCGGCAGGCCCACCCCGAGCGCCTGGATCCAGCTGGTGACCGCGCCGACCCGGTAGCCCTGCTCGCGCAGCAGCGCCGAGTCCCGGCGGAAGGCGTCCCCGACGAGGCCCTTGCCGCCCAGGCCGTTCAGCACCCGCAGTCCGCCCGCGAGGTCGCCGATCCGCGCCGTCAGCACCGACTGCCGCTCCCGGTACTCCGCCTCCCGCCCCTGGAGCCGGCCCATCAGCGGACCCAGCACCACACCGAGCAGCGGCACCCCGACCAGCACCACCAGGGCCAGCCACGGCGACACCGACACCATCAGAGCGCCGACCACCGCGTAGGCCACCACCGCACCGAGGCCGGGCCCCACGGCGACCATCGCCTGGCTGATGGTCTGCACGTCACCGACGCCGATGGTGACGACCTCCCCGGCGTCCACCTGCCCGCGCAGCCGGGCGCCGAGCCGCGCCGCGTGGTCGACGACCAGCTTGACCGTACGGAAGTTGGCGTCCATCCGGATACGGGTCATCGTGCGGTGCCGCAGGACGCTCAGCCCCGCGTTGACCGTGCCCACGCCGGCCAGCGCGGCCGTCCATCCCGTCAGCGCGCCCAGGTCGCCCGGCTCCAGACCGTGGTCGACGGCCCGGGACATCAGGTACGGCGTCGCCGCCAGCAGCACCATCCAGACGCTGGACAGCAGCGCCGCCGTGAGCGCCCGGCCCCGCTGCCGCGCGACCACCCACAGCAGATACCGCCGGCCGCCCCGGAGGTCGGGCGTGCCGGGCTCCTCGTACGGGTCGATCACCGTCTTCTCCCCCCGCGGCCCCGGCGTCACGCGAGGCTGTCCCGCCACGCCCGGTGCAGGTCCGCGAAGCGGCCCGTGCCCGCGATCAGCTCCGCCGGGGAGCCGTCCTCCACGATCCGGCCGTGCTCCATCACCAGCACCCGGTCGGCGATCTCCACCGTCGACAGCCGGTGCGCGATCACCACCGCCGTACGGCCCCTCAGCACCGTCCCCATCGCCTGCTGCACCGCCCGCTCGCCGGGGATGTCCAGGGAACTGGTCGCCTCGTCCAGGATCAGCACCGCCGGGTCCGCGAGCAGCGCCCGCGCGAACGCGACGAGCTGGCGCTGCCCGGCGGAGATCCGGCCGCCGCGCTTGCGGACGTCGGTGTCGTAGCCGTCGGGCAGGGCGCTGACGAAGTCGTGCGCGCCGATCGCCTTCGCGGCCCGCTCGATCTCCTCGCGCGTGGCCTCGGGACGGCCGATGGCGATGTTCTCGGCGACCGTGCCGGAGAACAGGAACGCCTCCTGCGTCACCATCACCACCCCGCGCCGCAGCTCCGGCACGGCCAGGTCGCGCAGGTCGGTGCCGTCCAGCAGGACCTGTCCGGCGGACGGGTCGTAGAACCGGGCGAGCAGCTTGGCCAGGGTCGACTTGCCGGCGCCGGTCGACCCGACGACGGCGACCGTCTGCCCGGCGGGGAGGGTCAGGTCGAAGCGGGGGAGCACCTCGCCGCCCGTGCGGTAGCCGAAGCTCACCCCGTCGAAGACGACCTCCCGGCCGGGGATGTCGGCCGCCGGGGGCGGCAGTTCACGCGGCTGCGACGGCTCGGGCACGGACGGCACCTGCGCGAGCAGACCGGCGATCTTCTCCAGCGAGGCCGCCGCCGACTGGTAGGAGTTCAGGAACATGCCGAGCCGGTCGATCGGGTCGTACAGCCGCCGCAGGTACAGCACCGCCGCGGCCAGCACACCGAGCGCCAGGGTGCCGTCCGCGACCCGGTAGGCGCCCCACAGCACGATGCCCGCGACCGCCGTGTTGGCGACCAGCCGCGAGGAGGTGACGTAACGGGCCATCTCCAGCAGGGCGTCGCCGTTGCTCCGCTCGTGCCGGTGGTTCAGCACCGCGAAGCCGGCGTCGTTGGCCGCCTCGCGGCGGAAGGCGCGTACCGGCCGGATGCCGTTCATCGTCTCGACGAACTTCACGATCACCGCCGCGACGGCCGTGGACCGCTCCCGGTACGCCCGGCCCGCGCGCCGCCGGTACCCGCGCACCAGCACGTACAGCGGCACCAGCGACGCCACCGCGACGGCCCCGAGCCGCAGGTCCAGCCAGAGCAGCAGCACCGAGATGTAGACGAACGACAGGATGACCGTGACCAGCTCCTGCAACCCCTCGCTGAGCAGCTCGCGCAGCGACTCCACGTCCGTGGTGGAACGGGAGATCAGCCGGCCCGAGGTGTACCGCTCGTGGAAGTCCACGCTCAGCGCCTGCGCGTGCCGGAAGATCCGGCCGCGCAGGTCCAGCAGCACGTCCTGGTTGACGCGGGCCGACGCGGCGATGAAGGCGTACTGGAGGCCGCCCGCCGTCAGCGCGCAGAGCAGGTAGCCCGCGGCGACCGCGATCAGCGGCCCCCGGTCGTCCGCGCGGAGCGCCGGCACGGCGTGGTCGATGGCGTACGCCACCAGCAGCGGGCCCACCTGCACGGCCGCCTGCTGCACCAGCAGCAGGAGGGTGGTGACGGCGACGCGGGCCCGCATCGGCGCCAGCAGCGAGCGCAGCAGGGCGCCGGTGGCACCGGGCGGGGTGGGCAGGGAGTCGTGGTCGAAGGGGTCGCCGCCGGACGCGGGTGACCGGCCGTCGGGCTCGTCCTCGGCCGGGGCGGTGGTGGTGGGCGCCGTCATCGGTCGTCGTCCTCCTGCTCTCCCGCCATCAGGTGGGCGTACTCGGCGTTGGTGCGCAGCAGTTCGTGGTGGGTGCCGACGGCGGTGATCCGGCCGCCGGAGAGCAGCGCCACCCGGTCGGCGAGCAGCACCGTGGAGGGCCGGTGGGCCACGATCAGCGCGGTGGTGTCGGCGAGCACCCGGCGCAGGGCGGCCTCGACGGCGGCCTCCGTGTGCACGTCGAGCGCGGAGAGCGGGTCGTCCAGGACCAGGAAGCGGGGCCGGCCGACCACCGCGCGGGCCAGCGCGAGGCGTTGGCGCTGGCCGCCGGAGAGGCTCAGGCCCTGCTCGCCGACCTGGGTGTCGGTGCCCTCGGGGAGCGCGTGCGCGAACTCCGCCTGGGCGATGTCGAGGGCGCGGCGCAGCGCGGGGCCGTCGGCGTCGCCGCCGGCTCCCATCAGGACGTTCTCGCCGACGCTCGCGGAGAAGAGGGTGGGTTCCTCGAAGGCGACGGCGACCATGGCGCGCACCTCCGCACGGGGAAGCGCCGTGATGTCCGTGCCGTCGAGTGTGATCGTGCCCTCGGTGACCTCGTGCAGGCGGGGGACGAGCGCGGTGAGCGTCGTCTTGCCGCTGCCGGTGGCGCCCACGAGGGCCATCGACTCACCGGAGCGGATGTGGAGGTCGACTCCGGCGAGGGTGGGCGGGGAGTCGGGCGGGGCGTCGGGGTACCGGAAGCGGACGTTCTCGAACCGGAGGCCGGTGGAGGCGGGCCGCCCGGCGCCGCGAGGAGCCGTCCCGGCCGATTCCGGCTCCGGCTCCTGGTCCTGGTCCATGACCTCGAAGTACCGCTCCGTCGCCGTCGCGGCCTCCTGGCTCATCGCCAGCAGGAAGCCGATCGACTCCACGGGCCACCGCAGCGCCAGCGCCGTGGACAGGAACGCCACCAGCGTCCCCGCCGACAGCTGCCCGTCGGCGACCTGCACCGCCCCGACCACCACCGCCGCGCCGATGGCCACTTCGGGCAGGGTGACGATGACGGCCCAGATCGCGGCGAGCAGCCGCGCCTTGCGCAGCTCCGTCCCGCGCAGCGTCCGCGCCAGGTCGCGGAAGGCCCGCGCCTGGCTGCGGTGCCGGCCGAACCCCTTGATGATCCGGATGCCGAGGACGCTCTCCTCGACGACCGTGGTCAGGTCCCCGACCTGGTCCTGCGCGCGCCGCGCGATGTCGGCGTACTTCTTCTCGAAGACCGAGCAGGTGATGACGACCGGTATCGCCGGACCCAGGATCACCAGGCCCAGCGTCCAGTCCTGCACCAGCATGATGATCACGCCGACGAGGATCGTCACCCCGTTGACCAGCAGGAACGTCAGCGGGAACGCCAGGAACATGCGCAGCAGCATGAGATCGGTGGTGCCGCGCGACAGCAACTGGCCCGACGGCCACCGGTCGTGGAAGGCGACCGGCAGCCGTTGCAGCCGCCGGTACAGCGCGGCCCGCATCTCCGCCTCGACGTGCGACAGCGGGCGCGCCACCAGCCACCGCCGCAGCCCGAACAGCAGCGCCTCCGCGACCCCGAGGAGCAGCAGGTAGAGCGCGCCGAGCCAGACCCCGGCCGGATCGCGGCCGGCGACCGGGCCGTCCACCATCCACTTCAGGACGAGCGGGATCACCAGCGCCACACAGGAGGCCAGGACCGCTATGAACGCGGCGGTGAACAGCCGTACGCGTACGGGCCGCACGAACGGCCACAGGCGCAGCAGCGTCCGCACGGCGGACCGGTCCTCGGGGGGTGCGGGTGTGGTGGTCATCAGCAGTGAGCCTACGGTTCACCACTGACACTGCCCATCGAGTTTCCGCTCAGGACGCCGGGTACGGCAGCAGCGTGCCGTCCACCTTCTCCCAGGCCGCCTTCAGCTCGGCGAGCAGCTCCGGGCGGACGGCGGCGAGGTCGGCCTGTTCGCGGGCGTCGGCGGAGAGGTCGTACAGGTGGTCCGCGCCGTCGGCGTCCCGGTAGTACTTGAAGTCGCCGCGACGCAGCGCCCGGTTGCCCCGCACCCGCCAGAACAGGTCACGCTCGGGGACGTCCGCGCCGCGCAGCAGGTACCCGGCGAGGCTCTGCCCGTCCAGCGGGTACGCCTTGTCGGCGCGGGCGCCGGCGATCTCCAGCAGGGTCGCCGTCCAGTCCGGCGAGAAGACCGGCTCGTGGCTGACCTGGCGGCCGTCCACGGCGGCCGGCCAGCGCAGGATGGTCGGCACCCGGATGCCGCCCTCCAGCAGCTCCGACTTGCCGCCGCTGAGCGGCCACTGGTAGGAGAAGCGCTCGCCGCCGTTGTCGCTGGCGAAGACGACGATCGTGTCGTCCTCCTGGCCGGAGCGGCGCAGCGCGGTGAGCACCTCGCCGATGGAGGCGTCGAGGTTCTCGACCATCTCCTTGTACTTCTCCACCGAGCCGCCGTCGTTGTGGAGCAGCGCGCCCAGGACGTTCCCGCCGCGGATCTTCTCCTCGATCCCGGCGGCCGTCTCCGCGTCGTCCTCGGTCAGCCAGGGCCAGTGCGGGGTCGTGAAGTTGAGGTTGAGCAGCCAGGGGTCGTCGTGGTCGCGGGAGACGTACTCCACGGCCCGCTCGGTCAGCACGGTGGTGTAGTAGCGCAGGTCCTTGTACTCGGCGTCGCCCTCGTACAGGTCGTAGTCGCCGAGCTGGCCCAGCTTGGAGAAGTACTCCAGGGCCCCGCCGAAGTTGCCGAAGAACTCGTCCCAGCCGGACTTGGTCGGGGAGTAGTCCGGCAGCCAGCCGCAGTGCCACTTGCCGATCAGGGCGGTGGAGTAACCGGCCTTCTTCAGCAGTGAGGCGAGGGTCGGGTGGTCCGGGGAGAGGCCCTGGGTGCG
The DNA here is from genome assembly GCF_034105845.1 of Streptomyces sp. CRN 30. Lineage (NCBI taxonomy): Bacteria > Bacillati > Actinomycetota > Actinomycetes > Kitasatosporales > Streptomycetaceae > Streptomyces > Streptomyces sp. CRN 30. The sequence continues at coordinate 14,013 of NZ_JAVRHI010000459.1, forward strand.
GCTGCCGATGGGCTCGGCGAGGCCGCCCGGCGTACGGCCCGGGTAGCGGCCGGTGTAGAGGCTGAAACGGGTGGGGGAGCAGGTCGCCGAACCGGAGTAGGCGTTGGTGAACCGCACGCCCTGGGCCGCGAGCCGGTCCAGGTTCGGGGTGTCGATGTGCGGCGAGCCGTACGAGGACAGGTCCGCCCAGCCGAGGTCGTCGCCCAGGATGAACAGGATGTTCGGGCGTCTGCGGGAGCGGCCGGAGGTACGGGCCCGGAACGGACGCTCGGCGGGAGCGGCGGGAGCGGTGGGCGTGGCGGCCCCGGCGGACGGCGCGGACGCGCCGGCGACGGCCGTCACCGCGCCGCCGCCGACCAGACCGCCGAAAACACGACGGGATATTTCGGGCATGCGGGAACCCCAAGCGATGGAGGGAAGCGTGAAGGGGGGTGTGACCAGCACGTTTCCAGTCGCGTCGGCCGGCGGTCAACGAAATCGCCGACGCGTTCACAAGGTCGAAAAGAACGGTCCGGCCGCCCGAACGGTCAGTCCAGCACCCGCAGCAGCAGTACGGTCCGTCCCGGCACGGTCAGCTCCGTACCGGCCGGGTGGGTCTCCTCCGGCTCGGCCGCCTGGTCCTCCCGGCCGGTGTCCACCACCACCTCGTACCGCCGCGCCCAGGGCTCGGCCGGCAGCACGAACTCCACCGGCCCCTCCCCGGCGTGCAGCACGGCCAGGAAGCTGTCGTCGACGATCGGCGTGCCGCGCTCGTCGCGGCCCGGGATGTCCCGCCCGGACAGGTACATCCCGAGGGTGGCGGCCGGCGCGTACCAGTCCCCTTCCGTCATCTCGGTGCCCCGCGTGGTGAACCACGCCAGGTCGCGCAGGCCGTCCGCGGTCTGCGGACGGCCCGAGAAGAACGCGCGGCGGCGCAGCACCGGATGGGTGTGCCGCAGCCGGATCAGCCGCGCGGTCAGCTCGGACAGCGCCCGCCAGCCGGGGTCGTCAAGGAGGCTCCAGTCCACCCAGCTGATCTCGTTGTCCTGGCAGTAGGCGTTGTTGTTGCCGCCCTGGGTGCGGCCCAGCTCGTCACCGGCGACCAGCATCGGCACGCCCGTGGAGAGCAGCAGCGTCGTCAGCAGGTTGCGCAGCTGGCGGCGGCGGAGCGCCCGGACCGCCTCGTCGTCGGTCTCGCCCTCCGCGCCGTGGTTCCACGCCCGGTTGTCGTCCGTGCCGTCCCGGTTGCCCTCGCCGTTGGCCTCGTTGTGCTTGCGCTCGTAGGAGACCAGGTCGCGCAGGGTGAAGCCGTCGTGCGCGGTGATGAAGTTGACCGACGCGTACGGGCGCCGCCCGCCCCACGCGTACAGGTCGCTGGAGCCCGACAGCCGGTAGCCCATCTCCCGCACGTCGGGCAGCGCGTGCCGCCAGAAGTCCCGTACGGCGTCGCGGTAGCGGTCGTTCCACTCCGTCCACAGCGGCGGGAACGCGCCCACCTGGTAGCCGCCGGAGCCGACGTCCCACGGCTCGGCGATCAGCTTCACCCGGCGCAGCACCGGGTCCTGCGCGATGACCGCGAGGAACGGGGAGAGCATGTCGACGTCGTGCATCGAGCGCGCCAGCGCCGCCGCCAGGTCGAAGCGGAAGCCGTCCACTCCCATCTCCGTCACCCAGTAGCGCAGGGAGTCCGTGATCAGGCGCAGCACGTGCGGCTGGACGACGTGCAGGGTGTTGCCGCAGCCGGTGTAGTCGGCGTACCGGCGCGGGTCGCCCGCCAGCCGGTAGTAGCCGCGGTTGTCGATGCCCTTCAGGGAGAGCATCGGGCCCAGCTCGCCGGCCTCCGCGGTGTGGTTGTAGACGACGTCCAGGATCACCTCGATGCCGGCCGCGTGCAGCGCGCGCACCATCCGCTTGAACTCGCCGACCTGCTCGCCGCGGGTGCCGGAGGCGGCGTACGCGGCGTGCGGGGCGAAGTAGCCGACGGAGTTGTACCCCCAGTAGTTCCTCAGGCCGCGCTCCAGCAGGTGGCTCTCGTGCGCGAACTGGTGCACCGGCAGCAGCTCCGCCGCCGTCACGCCCAGCTCCACCAGGTGCCGCACCGCCGCAGGGTGGGCGAGTCCGGCGTAGGTGCCGCGCAGCTCCTCGGGGACGCCGGGGTGGCGCATGGTGAAGCCGCGCACGTGCAGCTCGTACAGGACGGTGTCGGCCCACGGGGTCTTCGGCCGGTGGTCGTCCGCCCAGTCGTCGTCGTCATGGACGACGACGCCCTTCGGGACGTACGGCGCCGAGTCGCGGTCGTCGCGGACGGTGTCGGCGACGTGCTGCTCCGGCCAGTCCCGCACATGGCCGTACACCTCCGGCGGAAGGGTGAAATCACCGTCGACCGCGCGGGCGTAGGGGTCCAGGAGCAGCTTCGCCGGGTTCCAGCGGGCGCCGGTCCACGGGTCCCAGCGGCCGTGCACCCGGTAGCCGTAGCGCCGGCCCGGCCGGACCTCCGGCACGAAACCGTGCCAGATCTCGTGGGTCAGCTCGGTCAGCCGCACCCGGCGCTCCCCGCCGCCGCGCTCGTCGAACAGACACAGCTCGACCGCCTCCGCGCCGCTCGCCCACAGCGCGAAGTTGGTGCCCGCCACCCCGTCGGGACCGGTCCTGAACCGGGCGCCGAGCGGCACCGGCGTACCCGGCCACGCGGACGCGGCGGGCGGCGGCGCGGCCCGCCGCACACCGCTCGCGGCGGCTGCCCGCCCCGTCCCGGCGGCCCGCTTTCCGGCCTTCGCCTCCTGCTCGGCTGCGCTGGACACCTGTCGGCCTCCCACGGCTCACGGGACGACGGGCGGAGACGGGAAAAAGGGCGTACGGCGTCCCGGCCGCGGCTCCCCGTCGCGTCGTCCTCCCCTCTGTTCTGCCCAGAGCATGGCTCGCACTCACGTTTCCCCAGGGCGGACCGGTCGTTACGGGTGGATGTGAGGCACGTACACGGGCGCGCACGGCGCGCGGCAGCCGGGCTGGCCGCCGTACTGACATGGGCAGGACTGCTGGCCGGAGCCGCCGGCTGCACCGCGGAGGGCGGGTTCGGCGGGGTGTTCGGCAAGCCCCGCGCCCCCGGCGAGACCGTCCGCATCACCCCGGACGACGGCGACAAGGGCGTGCGGCCCGGCCGGAAGCTGCTCGTCGAGGCGGTCCGGGGGCGGCTGGAGTCGGTGCGGGCCGTCACCTCCCAGGACGCCCGCCAGAGCGAGGTGCCCGGCCGGATCTCCGCCGACGGGCGGCGCTGGGAGCCGGTCGACGGACGGCTCGCGCTCGCCGCGAAGTACACCGTCGACGCCGTCGCCGTGGACGACGACGGCCGCCGCTCCGCCCGCCACGCGACCTTCACGACGTACGTCCCCGAGGAGCGGTTCATCGGCTACGTCGCCCCCGAGAACCGGTCCACCGTCGGCACCGGGATGATCGTCTCCCTGGAGTTCAGCCGGGAGATCACCGACCGCGCGGCCGTGGAGCGGGCCGTCCGGGTGAGCGCCGAGCCGGCCGTCGACATCCGGCCGCACTGGTTCGGCCGGGACCGTCTCGACTTCCGCCCCGAGGAGTACTGGGAACCCGGCACCGAGGTCACCGTCGACCTGCGCCTCCGTGACGTCGAGGGCGCGCCCGGGGTGTACGGGCTCCAGCACAAGACGGTCACCTTCACCGTCGGCCGCAGCCAGGTCTCGGTGGTCGACGCCGCCCGCCGCACGATGAAGGTCCGCCGCGACGGCGAGCTGCTGGCCACCGTGCCCGTCACCGCGGGCGCCGCGAAGACCACCACGTACAACGGCAAGATGGTGGTGACCGAGATGCTCGACGTCACCCGCATGAACAGCCGCACGGTCGGCTTCGGCGGCGAGTACGACATCCCCGACGTCCCGCACGCCCTGCGCCTGACCGCCTCCGGCACCTTCCTGCACGGCAACTACTGGGCGCCGCGCCACGTCTTCGGCCGGACCAACGTCAGCCACGGCTGCGTCGGCCTGCGGGACGTGAAGGGCGGCGGCGCGGAGACTCCGGCGGGGTGGTTCTTCGACCGCAGTCTCGTCGGAGACGTCGTCGAGGTGGTGCACAGCGACGACCGCACCGTCGCCCCCGACAACGGGCTCGGCGGCTGGAACATGAGCTGGCGGTCGTGGCGGGAGGGAAGCGCGGTGCGATGATCCACGTCCCGTCCACAACTCGGTACGGAACAGTGACAATCGACCCCTCCAAACCGCTCCTGGCCTGCGGTTACCATGCGCCGAAGTGTGTATGCGCACACGGGGTGCGGGCCGGACCGGGCCCGGCGAGGGGAGAACAACTTGAACGCGCGTCCGATATCGGGGGCATCGGCAGGCACACGGGGGAACGGCGGCCGGAGGCTCTCCGCGCTCGCCGTCGGGGTACTGCTGCTGGCGGTGACCGCGTGCGGCGGGGGCGGCTCGGACTCCGGGTCCGGCGGCGGGGGCAAGGGGGACGCGGGCAAGGCCGAGAGCAAGCAGTCCGAGGCCGTCGTCACCATCGCCCCGAAGAACGGCGCCGAGTCGGTGGACACCAGCGGCGCACTGAAGGTCGGCGCCACCGAGGGCAGGCTCACCGAGGTCGTGGTCAAGGACGGCGACGGCAAGGAGATCGACGGGAAGATAACCGGCGACGGCGCCACCTGGACGCCGTCCACCCACCTGGCCGCCGCCACCGCGTACACGGTGCACGCGGTCGCCGAGGACTCCGAGGGCCGCACGGCCGCCGAGGACTCCCGCTTCACCACCCTGACGCCGAAGAACACCTTCATCGGCAACTTCACCCCCGAGGACGGCTCGAAGGTCGGCGTCGGGATGCCGTTCTCCATCCACTTCACCCGGGGCATCACCAACCCCGAGGACGTGGAGAAGGCCATCACCGTCAAGACCGAACCCGCCGTCGACGTCGAGCCGCACTGGTTCGGCAACGACCGCATCGACTTCCGCCCCGAGAAGTACTGGAAGCCCGGCACCGAGGTCACCGTCGATCTCGACCTCGACGGCGTCGAGGGCCGCGACGGCGTCTACGGCGAGCAGACCAAGAAGGTCTCCTTCACCATCGGCCGCAGCCAGGTCTCCGTCGTCGACGCCAAGAAACTCACCATGAAGGTGCAGCGCGACGGCAGGACCGTCAAGACCGTCCCCGTCACCACCGGCGCTCCCGGCTACGAGACCTGGAACGGCCAGATGGTCATCAGCGAGAAGCTCTCGGTGACCCGCATGAACGGCGAGACCGTCGGCTACGGCGGCGAGTACGACATCAAGGACGTCCCGCACGCCATGCGGCTGACCACCTCCGGCACCTTCATCCACGGCAACTACTGGGGCGGCGACGCCTTCGGCAACCGCAACGCCAGCCACGGCTGCGTCGGCCTGCGCGACACCCAGGGCGGCTGGGACGAGGACGCCCCGGGCGCCTGGTTCTTCGAGAACTCGATGATCGGCGACGTCGTGGTCGTGAAGAACTCCGACGACGACACCGTGGCCCCGGACAACGGGTTCAACGGCTGGAACATGTCCTGGGCGGAGTGGACGGCCTGAGCGCGATGTGACATCCGCCCCTCGGCCGGCGCCGTTAGTCACCGTTAACCTGCTGGGCATGACGGTAACCCTCGAAGTCACTGACGGCGTCGGCACCCTGCGGCTCGACCGCCCGCCGATGAACGCCCTGGACATCGCCACCCAGGACCGGCTGAAGGAACTCGCCGAGGAGGCCACGCGCCGCGACGACGTGCGCGCCGTGGTCCTCTACGGCGGCGAGAAGGTGTTCGCCGCGGGCGCGGACATCAAGGAGATGCGGGCGATGGACCACGCGGCGATGGTGCTGCGGGCCCGCGCGCTGCAGGACTCCTTCACCGCCGTCGCCCGCGTGCCCAAGCCGGTGGTGGCCGCGGTCACCGGGTACGCGCTGGGCGGCGGCTGCGAACTGGCGCTCTGCGCCGACTTCCGGATCGCGGGCGACAACGCCAAGCTGGGCCAGCCGGAGATCCTGCTCGGTCTCATCCCGGGGGCCGGCGGCACCCAGCGGCTCTCCCGGCTGATCGGCCCGTCCAAGGCCAAGGACCTGATCTTCACCGGCCGTCAGGTGCGGGCCGACGAGGCACTCGCACTCGGACTCGTCGACCGGGTGGTGCCCGCCGCCGAGGTGTACGAGCAGGCCCACGCCTGGGCGGCCCGGCTGGCCCAGGGGCCCGCGCTCGCGCTCCGCGCGGCGAAGGAGGCCGTCGACACCGGCCTGGAGACGGACCTCGACACCGGCCTCGCCGTGGAACGCAACTGGTTCGCGGGCCTGTTCGCCACGGAGGACCGCGAGCGCGGTATGCGCAGCTTCGTGGAGGAGGGTCCCGGGCGGGCCAAGTTCCTCTGAGGGGCGACCCAGGCAGGCGAAGTCCTCCCGAGGGGCGTCCTGTTGACGCGGTGTCCGTTGCGGGGTACCTCGTTGGAGCGGATTCGGCGGGGCTCGGGGCAACCTCGGGGCTGCCTTCTCGACCGCCACCGCCGATCGCCGACGGGGGAGGCGTCCATGCAGGTCACCGCCGGTGACGGGAGTGTTCCACTGCCACTGGCATATGCCGAACGCCACCCGCGCGCACAGGGGCGCACGGGGGCGTATTCGTCCGGAACGGCCCCGGAGCGCGCCGCGGGCGGCCATGATGGGGGCATGGCGGGGCTGGAGCATACGGGGCAGCCGCGGGGAGCCGGACGTGCGACCGCTGCGCGCTGGTCGCCGGCGGTCGAGGACGAGTACGGGCTGAAGGCCGTGGAACTCCTCGGGAACCCCACGGAAGGCGAGGTTCCGCTGCCGTCCCGCCCGGAGTCCGCGGCCACCGCGCGCCGGCTCGCCCAGGTCGTCGTCCTGCGCCAGTGGCAGCTCGGTCCCAGACTCGCCGAGGACGCCGTCCTGCTCGTCTCCGAACTCGTCGGCAACGCCGTGCGGCACACCGGCGCCCGCGTCTTCGGACTGCGGATGCGGCGCCGCCCCGGCTGGGTCCGCGTCGAGGTCCGCGACCCCTCGCGGGGACTGCCCTGCCTCATGCCGGTCCAGCCGCTCGACCTCAGCGGCCGCGGCCTCTTCCTCGTGGACAAGCTCGCCGACCGCTGGGGCGTGGACCTGCTGCCGCGCGGCAAGACCACGTGGTTCGAGATGCGCGTGGTGGACCGCTAGCGTCGTTCTCGATGCGCGTGGTGGACTGCTAGCGTCATCTGGGCTCCGTAGGTGGGCAGTTCGCGGGACACGCCACTCACGGGTGACATTGCGCACCGCTCCCGCCGGGGGCCGCGATCCTGCTCGCCATGATCATCACTCGCCCGCTGCGCCGGGTCGCCGCCGCCGTCCTCTCCGCCGCCGCCGTCCTCGCCACGTCGGCCGCCACCCTCCCCGAGAGTGCCCCGGTCGCGGCCGCGCCCGTCGCCCGCGCCGCCGCACCGGCCTGCCCGGTCTACGACGACAAGCTCAAGGCCGCCGCCGACCCCCGCGTCGACCTCGACCGCATCACCCCCGAACCCGTCTGGCGCACCACCTGCGGCACCCTCTACCGCAGCGACGGCCGCGGCCCCGACACCGTCTTCGAGCAGGGCTTCCAGCCGAAGGACGTCGTGAACGGCCAGTACGACATCGCCAAGTACGTCGACGTCAACCAGCCCTCCCCGTACGTGTCGACCTCCTACGACCACGACCTCTACAAGACCTGGTACAAGTCCGGCTGGAACTACTACATCGACGCCCCCGGCGGCATCGACGTCAACCGCACCATCGGCGACACCCACCGCTGGGCCGAGCAGGCCGAGGTGGCCTTCCCGGGCGGCATCGACCGCAGGTACGTCGTCGGTGTCTGCCCGGTCGACAGGAAGACCAAGACCGAGATCATGGACGAGTGCCGGAACAACCCGTACTACGAGCCGTGGCACTGACCCCCGGGTCTCCTCGGACACTGAGCAGCGCCTCCGACCCCACCGGTCGGTAACCGGCCGCCTGGAACGCCCGCAGACTGCGGGCGTTCCCCGCCGACACCTGCGCCCATACCGGCTCGCCCCCGGACAGGTGCCGCGCCGCCGTCACCAGCCGCCGCCCCAGCCCTCGGTCGCGGCACCCCTCGTCCACCTCCACCGCCGTCTCCAGCCGGCCGGCCACGCCGCGGCCCAGCACCAGCAGCCCGCCGTCCGCCGCGAACACCCGCACCTCGTCGCGGCGCCGCCGCGCGGCCCGCACCCGCGGATGGTCCCCGTCCGCCACCGGCTCCAGATCCACCGGCGGCGCGCCCCGCAGCGGCGACCCGGCCAGCAGCACGTCGACGGTGTCGGTCGTGCGCCCCGTCCGCGCCATGAAGGCCGCCAGGAAACCCGCGTGCATCGTCGCGGCGAGCGCGTCGCACTCCGTCGCCGCCAGCGCCTCCCGCACCCACCGCGGATCCTCGTCGGTGAACACCACCGAGTGCGCCGTGAACGCGACCACCCCGGCGTCCCGGGGACCCGGCTGCGGCACCACCGTCGTACCGCCGTCGGCCGGCGGGAACACCCCGCGCGCCGCCGCGTCCAGCACCTCCCGCAGGGACCCTGCCACCATGTCCGCCCTCCCGCACCGGTCGCTCCGTCGTCGGAACGCTAATCTGACCTGCGTCAGTACGACGAGCACGGCGTGGCCGGAGCACGAGATGAGGGGCGGATCGGTGGCGGACATCGAGGAAGCACGCAAGCAGTTCGACCGGATCGACGCGGACGGCGACGGCCGCATCACGCCGGCCGAGTTCAGGACCGCGCTGGCCCAGGGCGGCGACTGGAACGTCACCGAGTCCGTCGCGGAGGCCATCATCAACAGCCGCGACCTCGACGGCGACAAGCTGCTGTCGTTCGACGAGTTCTGGGCGTTCCTGAACAAGTGACGCGCCGGGTGTGTCCGCCGGGAGACCCGGCGGACACACCCCGTCCGCCGGCGCCCCGCCCACCGTCAGCGCGGCCCCACGCGCCCGCCGCGGCGGAGATCCCGCGCGCGGAGCCGGAGGACCCGTTCGGGCGTACGGAGGAATAGGGCACCCGCCGGGCCGGTTACCGATCCCCGACGGCATTCTTCGCTCCGTCTCCGTTCCCACGACCCGGAAGGTCAGGCGAGTCGGCATCATGAAGATCGGCATCATCGGCGCGGGCAACATCGGCGGCAACCTCACCCGGCGGCTCACGGCGCTTGGCCACGACGTCTCCGTCGCCAACTCCCGCGGCCCGCAGACCCTCACGGCCCTCGCGGAGGAGACCGGCGCGCGGCCGGTCCTGGCCGCCGAGGCGGCCCGCGACGCGGAGATCGTGATCGTCACCGTCCCGCTGAAGGCGATCCCGGACCTCCCCTCCGGCCTGTTCGAGGGCGCCGCCCGGGACGTCGCGGTCATCGACACCAACAACTACTACCCCCGCCAGCGCGACGGCCGCATCGCCGCCATCGAGGACGAGGGGATCACCGAGAGCCGCTGGATCGAGCAGCACCTCGGCCACCCGGTGATCAAGGCGTTCAACGGCACCTACGCCCAGGACATCCTGGACCGCCACCGCCCCGCCGGCGACCCCGACCGCATGGCCCTGCCGGTCTCCGGAGACGACGAGGCGGCCAAGGCGAAGGTCCGTTCCCTGATCGGCGAACTCGGCTTCGACACGGTCGACACCGGCACGATCGCCGACTCCTGGCGCCAGCAGCCCGGCACCCCGGTCTACGGCCTCCGCGGCGGAACGGAGACCGTGACGAAGGCATTGGCGGAGGCGTCAGCGGAACGGCCTGAGGACTTCAAGGGCTGACCCGGCCGTGCCGCCTCAGTCCTTAGTCCTTGGCGGCCCACTTCTTCAGCGCCGCCTTGCTCTCGAAGTCGGCCACGTTCTTGTCGATCGGGTCGGACGTGTACTGGTGGAAACGCCACTTGGCCTGGATGCGGGGCTCGCCCTTGGTGACATAGTCGGCGATCCAGAGGCCGTCACCGGCATAGGATGTCGTGTCCACGTTCAACCAGAAGTTGCGGTTGCAATAGAGGATCACCCGGTTGTTCGGCCGCAGCTCCTTCAGTTTCTTGATGAAGCGGTCCTTCTCCGCATTGCTCGCGTGGGTGCCGTCGCCCGTCGTCTCCCAGTCGACGGCGAGGATGTCGCCGGCTCTCTCCGGGGCCTTCTTGGCGAAGTACTCGGCCTGGGCGGTCAGGTTGCCCGGCCACAGGAAGTGGTAGAAGCCGACGACCAGGCCGGCGTCGCGGGCCCGCTTGGTCTGGGCCGACAGCTTGGGGTTGGTGTACGAGCGGCCCTCCGTCGCCTTTATGAAGACGAAGGAGAGGCCGTCCGTGTCGTACGAGTCTGACTGGTACGCGCTCACGTCGATGCCGCGCAGCATGGGAACTCCCTCGGGTGCCTGGTGGCTCAAGTTCCTTGAGGACGGGAGTAGTTGTTATGCCCCGTCCGGGCGGCTGTACGCCGGGCGCGCGGAAGCGCGGCCTCCGGTGGTGGTGAACGCCGGTGGTGAGCGCCGGTCCGACTCAGGAGGCGGAGGAGGTGAGGGGGGTGGCGGGGGCGGGGGCCTCTGCCGGGGCCTCACCCTCGTCCAGGGAGACGTTCTTGGTCTCCTTGCCGAGGAGCAGCGCGATCAGGGTCAGGACGGCCATCGAGGACAGGTAGACGCCGACCAGCCACGGTGAGCCGTCCCCGGCCTCCCACAGCGCCACCGCGATGAACGGCGCGACGGCCGCGCCGAGGATCGAGCTGACGTTGTACGAGATGCCGGACCCGGTGTAGCGCACGCTGGTCGGGAACAGTTCCGGCAGCAGCGCGCCCATCGGGCCGAACGTCATGCCCATCAGCGTGAAGCCGAGGACCAGCCACAGGACGACGCCGAGGGTGCCCAGGCCGATCAGCGGCACCCAGACCAGGCCGAAGACGACGATCGCGGCGGTGATGCAGATCAGGGTGGTCCGGCGGCCGTACTTGTCGGCGAGCGGGCCGGAGACCAGGGTGAACACGGCGAAGAACAGCACGCCGAAGATCATCATCAGCACGAAGGTGGTGTAGCTGTAGCCGAGGCCCGGCACGTCGGCGTCCTTCGCCGTACGGCCGTAGCTCAGCGAGAACGTGGTCATCAGGTAGAACAGCACGTACGTCGCCAGCATGATGAAGGTGCCGAGGATCAGCTGCTTCCAGTGGCCCTGGACGACCGTGGCCAGCGGCAGCTTGCGGACCTTGCCGGTCTCCTGGGTCTTGGCGAACACCGCCGACTCCACCAGCCGCGACCGCACCCACAGGCCGATCGCGACCATCACCGCGGAGAACAGGAACGGGATGCGCCAGCCCCAGCTCGCGAAGGCGTCGGAGGGCTGGGTGGGGTCGGCGCCGGCCGTGGACGGCAGCACCGCGCCGATGATCAGGAAGAGACCGTTGCCGATGATGAACCCGAGCGGGGCGCCGAGCTGCGGGAACGTGCCGTACAGGGCGCGCTTGCCCTTGGGCGCGTTCTCCGTGGCGACCAGCGCCGCGCCGCTCCACTCGCCGCCGAGCGCGAAGCCCTGCGCGAGCCGCATCAGCACGAGCAGCGCGGTGGCGACCCAGCCGACCTGCGCGTAGGTCGGCAGGACACCGATGAGGAACGTGGCGATGCCCATGGTGAGCAGCGAGACCACCAGCGTCTTCTTGCGGCCGAGCCGGTCCCCGAGGTGGCCGAAGACGACGGCGCCGATCGGCCGGGCGACCATCGCGGCGCCGAACACCGCGAAGGACGAGAGGAGCGCCGTGGTCGCGTCGCTGCTCGGGAAGAAGAGCTTGGGGAAGACCAGGACCGCGGCGGTCGCGTAGATGTAGAAGTCGTAGAACTCGATCGTCGTGCCGATGAGGCTGGCGATGAGAACACGCGAGCGCGGGTTGACGGGGGTCTGGGCTGAGCCGGGGGTGGCTGGTGCGGGCATGGCTCGGTCTTTCACGTGCGAAAAGTTCTGGACACCCACCCTCTCAGGCGTCTTATTTTATGGAAAGCGTATGTCAGAGTGTGAGACGCCGCGCCCCGGACCTGCGCGGATTCAGACCGGCTCGCACTCACCCGTGTTCTGCGCCTCGGAGCACAGCCCGTGCCCGTGCTCGTGGAGGATGTCCCGGCCGCTCTGCTGGGTGAGGAAGTTCAGGAAGGCCGCCGCCGGCGAACCGGCGGGCGCGTCGCCGTAGGTGTAGGCGTACTCGGTCTGCCAGTACGGGTAGCCGGTGTCCTCGACGCCCTCCGCCGTCGGCACCTTGCCGTCGATCTTCAGCTTGACCAGGCGGTCGGCGCCCTTGTGCCCGTCGACGCCCTCCGCCTCGCTGTACCCGATGCCGCCGGCCTCGGCCGCGGCCGTGTCCAGCATGGCGTCCGTGTCGGCGACCTCGCAGCGGGCGTACCGGTCCGCCTTCAGGGAGGCGCAGTCGGTCACGGTGAACTGGGGCGGCTCCTCGCCCTTGAGGACCTTGGCGACGAGGGTGCCGCGGGTGCCCGAGCCCGGGTCCCGGTTGATCAGGTGGACGGGTGTGTCGTTGCCGCCGACGTCGCTCCAGTTCGTCACCCGGCCGTCGAAGACGTCGCGGATCTGCGCCAGCGTCAGGTTCTCGACGCCCGCCCCCTTGTTGACGACGAGGGTGAACACCGAGAAGGCGACCGGCTTCGGGACCAGCCGCGGGTGGCCGTCGGAGGCGAGCCCGTCGGTGAAGGCGATGTGGTCGCCGAGGCCCTCGCCCACCTCGACGCCGGCCTTCTCACCGGCCCGGTCGAGATCGGCGACCCCGTCGGTGCTGCCCTCGAAGGGGTTGTCCGAGAGCGGGATGCTCAGCTCCGCGCCCGCGCAGCGGTCCAGGTAGTCCTCGGCGGCGGCCCGCACGGCGGGCGCGAACGCGGTCGACCCGTGGAGGTTCAGGGTGCCGCCCACGCAGTCCAGCGGGGGCCGCCGGTCATCGGACCCGAACAGCGTGAAGCAGGCCTGCAGGGTGACGCCCGCTATCAGTATCCAGACCAGCCACCACGCGGGCCGGGAGGCGAAGACGTGGCTCTCGGTCCGGGTCGCCTTCAGCCGGAAGAACCGTTGCAGGGCGTCGTACCAGCGGCCCTCGCCGTCGGCGCCGGTGACCTCGGGCGTCGGGAACTTGTCGGAGGTGAGATCGGTGGACCAGCGCTCCAGCACGACGAGCACCTTGTACTCGGAGCCCCGGGGCAGCACCACCTTCGGCAGCCGGACGACTCCGGTGCGCTCCGCCTCGTTGTTGTCGCGGCGGAAGCCGGGCTTGGCGACGGTGCGGACGGTGTTCTCGTCGTGCCGCTCCTGGACGAAGAAGAAGTCGGGTATCTCCTGCTGGCTCGGGTCGGTGAGGACCACGGCCGCCACCCGGCGGTTCCGGAAGGTGACCTTGATGCCGTAGGGGTCGGCGGGGTCGGCCAGATAGTCATCGGAGATGATCTTGGCCGACCCGGCGTTCTCGATCCGCAGCAGGACGAACGAGGGGTCCTTCAGCTCCTTGCCGTCGTGCTGCATGTCCCCGAGCACATCGGCGTACGGCTTGCCGGCCACGTCGGCGGCGAGGGTGTCCATCTGCACCCGGTACCCGAGCCGCTTGCGGCCCACGACGGCGAACTCCCACAGGAACGCCCCCACCGGGAAGGCGACACTGAGGATCGCGATCCACTGCTCCACCTGTTCGTTCATCGCAGGCACCCCCGATTACCCGGCCATGCGCACAGTGACAGGGAGCCCAGGGTGGCGAGTGGGGACGGGGTGGTGCCAGCGCTGCGGGAAGTCGCCGACGGCTGTTCATCCGGCGGACACCTGCGCAACGTTCCGTTCGCTCGGCATCCCCGGTTCCGGTTCCGCTCAGCGCCCGCTGCCGGTGTCGTTCTGGTGCCCACCCGAGGCGGAGGCGGGACGGGCGGGCGTCTATGGCGGGGGGCGCCGGGGTGCGCCGGAGTATCGAGCAGGCCACAGGGATGACTATCGAGATCATCGGAGGCGCCCTCGTGATGTCCCTATGCCCGAGCGGCAGGCACGCCGGAATCATCATCGACCTGCGCGACGCCCATCCGCCCGGGGCTCTCGGTCGCGTACGAGGTGTTCGAAAACGTGTCCACCCCGATGCCCGGCGATCCGGACGACTACACCACTCCGGACCTGACCGTCGGCCCTCGTGCGTTCAAGGACGACGACGGCTGGCTTCCGGACGCCGACGCGGTCGAACTGGACGTGGAGGTCATCTCCCCGACCGAGCGTCTCAAGGGCATCAATGAGAAGACCGCGTGGTACGCCGCCGCAGGCATCGCGTGTCTTCTGCAGGTCGACCCCCGGACGGGCACGTGGTCGCTGTTCGGCCGACCCGGGGAGGGCGAGTACCGGAGCGTCGTGCACGGCAAGTACGGCGAAGAGGTGCCGTTGCCCGCCGATCTCGGTGGAGATCTACGCACGGACGGACTGGGCCTGTACGGGACGCCACCGGGCCGCTGACCGCAGCGTGTCTCAAGGGCCCGGTACCGAGCAACCTGGGCACGCTGCTGTTGCGTGCCCATGCCCTCGTTCAGGTCCGCCAGCCGGCCTCCATGCCGCAGTCACTATCCCGGCAGCGACTCCGCGACCTGGCGGAAGTGGGCAGCGGCCTCGTCGAGGCGGTCCGCCACCTCGGAGACGATCTCCTTGGGGGAGCCGAAGTCACCCAGTTCCGGCACCAGACAAGCCGGACGTTGACGCCGTCGGTGACCGCCGCTGGATAGGTGCACTCGCTGACCAGGTTGCCGTTGAAGTAGCCGAATGTCTGGGCGACGGGTGGCGCGGTGAGGCCGACGACGGGCGCGTCGAAGTACCCCGGGACGGAACGCCACTTGCCGTAGATGGAGCGGTGGTACTCGTCGACGACGATCAGGTCGAAGGACTCGGGCGGGATACCGGCGTTGTAGCCGACGGAGATGTCCCCCGGCGCGTCATAGGAATACTCGTCCTCGCCCCTCGTGGCAGGGACGGTCGCGCCCGTCAGCTCCATGTACAGGCGCTGCACGGTGCAGACGACGACCTTCGCGGAGGGGTTCATGCCGCCGGCACCGAGGCGCTGCACGTTGAACAGGCCGGCGACGGTGCGGTTGGTGTCGGGCGTGGTGACGTTCTCGAACTCGTTCTGCGCCTGGGCGCCCAGGTTGTCGCGGTCCACCAGGAACAGAATTCGCTCGGCCTGCGCGAACCTGAGCATTCGGTACGAGAAGGTGACCACCGTGTACGTCTTGCCGGCGCCGGTCGCCATCTGCACGAGCGAGGGGGACTGGCCCGTGCCCTGCTGGCCCTTGCTCCGGGCGACGGACTTCTCCACCTCGCGCACCGCCGTGATGTGGGCGGGGCGTAGCGGGCGTTCATCCAGCTCGGGCATGCGCAGACGCAGCCGGGCCCGGTAGGAGAGGGCCTGAGGGTCTTGGTCGGCCTGGCGGATCCAGCGGGCCAGGGTGCGGACCTGCGCCTCGGTGAGAGGCTCGCGGGCTGCCTGCTCGGCGTTCTCCAGGAGGCGGGCGCGCTCGGCGACGGCCTCGGATGCGGTGGCGGGGCTGGTGACCTGCTCGCGCAGCAGTCGGGCGTCGGCCGCGGACTGGGCCTGCTGGAGCGCCGCGAGCTGATCATGCATGGCGGCGACCTGGCGGGCCAGGTCTTCACGCTCCGCCGCGGCTTCGGCAAGCTCCCGCTCCGCCGTGATGCGGGCAGTCTGCTCCGCCTGCGCTTGGGACGCCTGGCCCTCGTAGGTGAGGCGGGCCTCCTTCAGAGCGCGCCGGGTCTCCTTCACCTGCGCGCGCAGGGCGGTGTTCTGTGCGGCCGGCGTGCGTGCCGGCCCCGGCGGGACGAAGGTTCGCTGTTCGCGCGAGCCGCTGATCAGGCGGTGGTACCAGACGCCGAGCCGATGACAGGTTCGCAGGGCACGGAAGGCGTCGTCCGGGTCGTTGTAACCCTCGTGGTTGGCCTTGTTGCCCAGGACGCGAACCTCGTGGAAGGCGGGCCCCACGTCGCCGTGCAGATAGCCCTCTCTGTCCAGCGCGGCCAGACGTGCGACCTGCTTGCTTCCGGTGAACTGGACGCGGCCCCGGGGTACCAGGTCGGAGGCGAGAGCCTCACCGAACTGCCGGGACTTGATCAGCGAAGTGTTCGGGTCGGTGAAGACGTTGGCCTCGGCACTCGAACCGTAGGCGACGAGCATCGGCACATGGTCGTACAGGAAACCGAAGTTGCCTGAGGTGCGGGCGAGTTCGGCGAGTCTGGGATCCAGCGTCTGTGTCGCGCCACCTGCGCTCATCGCAGAGGTACCGCTCTTCCTGGCGTGCTGCCGGCGGCGACGAAAGTCCTGGCGCGTGAACAGCCCGGTTCTGGAACACCCGGCGGAAGCCGGGGCCCGCAGGCGCCGGTGTCGAGCCGGGCGGACTGTGAGCCCGGCGCCGACGGCCGGGCTCACGGCTTGCCGATGTCCACAGCCCACACTCCCGTCCCGTCGTACGCCTCCGGGATCGCGGTCAGTACCTGGCCTTCGCCCTGGCCGGCGGCCGACGCGTAGACCGCGTGCGCGTGCCGCCAGTCGACGCCCGCGGCGGTCGCCTGTTCCACGGCGGCGGCCCCGGCGAAGTCGAGAGGCAGGAACTCCAGGCCGGGAAGCGCCCCCGTGTGCGCCACCGCGCCAGGAAGCTCCATGCCTGCCGCGAACAGGCACAACGCGGGGACGTGTGCGCGTTGAAGCGGATCATCGACCTCGACCACGGCCAGGCCGGACAGCAGACGGTGTCCCCGGCACAGGGCGACCACCGCGGTGTGGTCCAGGATGATCACCGGCGCTCTCCAAGGCGGCCCCCGGCGATCTCCGCGCGCCAGGCCTGAGCCTCGCGTACGTCCTCATCGGTCAGCTCCGGTTGCAGGTTCGCGCGGACGTACGCGATCGCCCGAGCCGTCCGCTCGGCCCGTTCGGCCTCGGTGGGAGTCGCCGCGACGACGCTTTCCACGTATGCGCGGGTACTGAGTCCGCGCTCCTCGGCCAGGGTGCGGAGACGATCCCTTATGCCTTCGGCGATCTTGATAGTGGTGTCAGCCATGACGTGAGAATACCAATGAATACATTGGTCGGCGGTGCCTATCGGTGTCCTGGTGAGGCGCCCGTCTCGCTAACACTCAATGATGTTGACCGCCAGCCCGCCCCGGGCCGTCTCCTTGTACTTCACCGACATGTCCGCGCCGGTCTCCTTCATGGTCTTGATGACCTTGTCGAGGGAGACCTTGTGGCTGCCGTCGCCGCGCATCGCCATCCGCGCGGCGGTGACCGCCTTCACCGCGGCCATGCCGTTGCGCTCGATGCACGGGATCTGGACGAGGCCGCCGACGGGGTCGCAGGTGAGGCCGAGGTTGTGCTCCATGCCGATCTCGGCGGCGTTCTCGACCTGCTCGGGGGAGCCGCCGAGCACCTCGGCGAGCGCGCCCGCCGCCATCGAGCAGGCGGAGCCCACCTCGCCCTGGCAGCCGACCTCGGCGCCGGAGATGGAGGCGTTCTCCTTGAAGAGCATGCCGATCGCCCCCGCGGCGAGGAGGAAGCGCAGGACACCCTCCTCGTCGGCGCCGGGGACGAAGTTGAGGTAGTAGTGCAGAACGGCGGGGATGATGCCGGCCGCGCCGTTGGTGGGGGCCGTGACGACCCGGCCGCCGGCCGCGTTCTCCTCGTTGACCGCCATCGCGTAGAGGGTGATCCACTCCATGGCGAGGGCCTGCGGGTCGCCCTCCGAGCGCAGCTTGCGGGCGATGTGTGCGGCGCGGCGGCGGACCTTCAGGCCGCCCGGCAGGATGCCCTCGCGGCTCAGACCGCGGTCGACGCAGGCCCGCATGACGCGCCAGATCTCCAGCAGGCCCTCGCGGATCTCGTCCTCGGTGCGCCAGGCCCGCTCGTTCTCCAGCATCAGCGCGGAGATCGACAGGCCGGTCTCGCGGGTGCGGCGGAGCAGCTCGTCGCCGGTGCGGAAGGGGTACTTCAGGACCGTGTCGTCCGGGACGACGCGGTCGGCGCCCACCGCGTCCTCGTCGACCACGAAGCCGCCGCCCACCGAGTAGTACGTCTTGGTCAGCAGCTCGTTCCCGGCGGCGTCGTAGGCCCACAGGGTCATGCCGTTGGCGTGGTACGGAAGGGCCTTGCGGCGGTGCAGGACCAGGTCGGCGTCGAAGTCGAAGGGGATCTCGTGGTCGCCGAGGAGGCGCAGGCGGCCCTCGGACCGGATCGCCGCCACCCGCTCGTCGGCCGTCTCCACGTCCACCGTGCGGGGCGAGTCGCCCTCCAGGCCCAGCAGGACCGCCTTGGGGGTGCCGTGGCCGTGGCCGGTCGCGCCGAGCGAGCCGTACAGCTCGGCCCGGACCGAGGCGACGGAGTCCAGCAGTTCCTCGTTGCGCAGGCGGCGCGCGAAGATGCGGGCCGCGCGCATCGGGCCGACCGTGTGCGAGCTCGACGGGCCGATGCCGATCGAGAACAGGTCGAAGACCGAGATGGCCACGGGGACTCCTCAGGAAAAAAGGGAGGGCGGTGCGGGTCCGGTCGCCGGGCCCGTCCGCTTGCACGGACGGGCCCGGCGCTCCGGTGGGGTCAGGAGATCCGGTGGGGCGTTACTGCGCCGGCCCCGGGTACAGCGGGTGCCGGCCGGCCAGGGCCGCGACCCTCGCCCTGAGCGCCTCCGCGTCGTACGACGGCTTCAGCGCCTCGGCGATCACGTCCGCGACCTCGGTGAAGTCCTCGGCCGTGAAGCCGCGGGTCGCCAGGGCCGGCGTGCCGATGCGCAGACCGGAGGTCACCATCGGCGGCCGCGGGTCGTCGGGGACGGCGTTGCGGTTGACCGTGATGCCGACCTCGTGGAGGCGGTCCTCGGCCTGCTGGCCGTCCAGTTCCGAGTCGCGCAGGTCGACCAGGACCAGGTGGACGTCGGTGCCGCCGGTGAGGACGGAGACGCCCGCCGCCGCGGTGTCCTCCCGGACCAGGCGCTCGGCCAGGAGCCGGGCACCGTCCAGGGTACGACGCTGGCGCTCGGCGAACTCCTCGCTCGCCGCGACCTTGAAGGCGACGGCCTTGGCGGCGATCACGTGCTCCAGCGGTCCACCCTGCTGACCTGGGAAGACAGCAGAGTTGATCTTCTTGGCCAGGTCGGCCGTGGAGAGGATCACACCGCCGCGGGGGCCGCCCAGCGTCTTGTGCGTGGTGGTCGTCACGACGTGCGCGTGCGGGACGGGGCTGGGGTGCAGCCCCGCCGCGACCAGACCGGCGAAGTGCGCCATGTCGACCATCAGGTACGCGCCGACCTCGTCCGCGACCCGGCGGAACGCGGCGAAGTCCAGCTGCCGCGGGTAGGCGGACCAGCCGGCCACGATCAGCTTCGGGCGGCGCTCCTTGGCCAGCCGTTCGACCTCGGCCATGTCGACCCGGCCGTCCTCGCCGACGTGGTAGGCGACCACGTCGTAGAGCCGGCCGGAGAAGTTGATCTTCATGCCGTGGGTCAGATGGCCGCCGTGGGCGAGGTCCAGACCCATGATGGTGTCGCCGGGCTTGAGCAGCGCGGCCATCGCCGCCGCGTTGGCCTGCGCGCCGGAGTGCGGCTGCACATTGGCGTGCTCGGCGCCGAACAGCGCCTTCACCCGCTCGACCGCGAGCCGCTCGACGACGTCGACGTGCTCGCAGCCGCCGTAGTAGCGGCGGCCCGGGTAGCCCTCGGCGTACTTGTTGGTGAGGACCGAACCCTGCGCCTCCATGACCGCGACCGGCGCGAAGTTCTCGGAGGCGATCATCTCCAGCGTGGACTGCTGGCGGTGCAGCTCGGCGTCGACGGCGGCGGCGACCTCGGGGTCCAGCTGGTGCAGGGGGGTGTTCAGGAGGGTCATCGGGGGACCCTCAGCCGGCCGCGTACGCGGTGTACTCGTCGGCGCCGAGCAGGTCGGCGGGCTCTTCGGCGACGCGTACCTTGAACAGCCAGCCGCCCTCGAAGGGCTCCGAGTTCACCAGCGAGGGGTCGTCGACGACGGTGTCGTTGATCTCGGTGACCTCACCGGAGACGGGGGAGTACAGGTCGGAGACGGACTTGGTGGACTCCAGTTCGCCACAGGTCTCGCCCGCGGCGACGGTGGCGCCGACCTCGGGGAGCTGGACGAAGACGACGTCGCCGAGGGCGTTCGCGGCGTGCTCGGTGATGCCGACCGTCGAGACGCCGTCCTCGGCGGCCGACAGCCACTCGTGCTCCTTGCTGTAGCGGAGCTGCTGGGGGTTGGTCATGGCTGGATTCTCCTGTATGCGGTGGGACAGCGGCTAATGGGGGAGTAAGGGCTACTTCTGGCGCTTGTAGAACGGCAGCGCCACAACCTCGTACGGCTCGTGGCTGCCCCGGATGTCCACGCCGACGCCGGCGGTGCCCGGGGCCGCGTGCGCCGCGTCGACGTACGCCATCGCGACCGGCCGGCCCAGTGTGGGGGAGGGGGCACCGGAGGTGACCTCGCCGATCACCTGGCCGCCGGCGACGACCGCGTACCCGGCGCGCGGGACCCGGCGGCCCTCGGCGAGCAGGCCGACCAGGACGCGCGGCGGGTTCTCCGCGGCGCGCGAGGCGGCCTCGGACAGCGCCGCCCGGCCCACGAAGTCGCCGTCCTTCTCGAACTTCACCACCCGGCCGAGCCCGGCGTCGAACGGCGTGAGCGCGGTCGTCAGCTCGTGACCGTACAGCGGCATGCCCGCCTCAAGGCGGAGCGTGTCCCGGCAGGACAGGCCGCACGGCACCAGGCCGGCGGACGCGCCCGCCTCGGTCAGCGCCTGCCACAGCTTCTCCGCGTCGGCCGGGTCGACGAACAGCTCGAAGCCGTCCTCGCCGGTGTACCCGGTGCGCGCGATCAGCGCGGGGACCCCGGCGACGGTGCCGGGCAGACCCGCGTAGTACTTCAGGCCGTCCAGGTCGGCGTCGGTGAGGCCCGCCAGGATGCCCGGGGACTCGGGGCCCTGCACGGCGAGGAGCGCGTAGGCGTCCCGGTCGTCGCGGACCTCGGCGTCGAAGCCGTCCGCCCGCTCGGTGAGCGCGTCCAGCACGACCTGCGCGTTGGAGGCGTTGGCGACGACCAGGTACGTCTCCTCGGCCAGCCGGTAGACGATCAGGTCGTCCAGGATGCCGCCGTCCGCGCGGCAGATCATGGTGTAGCGGGCGCGGCCCGGCTTCACGGTGCCGATGTTGCCGACCAGCGCGAAGTCCAGCAGGGCGGCGGCCTCCGGACCGGTGACCGTGATCTCGCCCATGTGGGAGAGGTCGAAGAGCCCGGCCCGGGTGCGTACGGCGAGGTGCTCGTCGCGCTCGGAGCCGTAGCGCAGGGGCATGTCCCAGCCGGCGAAGTCGGTCATCGTCGCGCCCAGCGCGCGGTGCACGGCGTCGAGCGCGGTACGGCGGCCGGGACCGGCGGGGGAACTGGCGGGGGAACTGCTCATCGGTCGTCTCCCAGGAACAGGACGGCACGGGCGAGGGAAGTCCCTCCCCATCTGTCATCGGTACCTGAGAGGTTCGCCGAGACCGCGCGCGGAAACCGGACGTGGTCAGGACTTGCACCTTGGGTGGGGCCGTCCGGGGACGGCCCGCTTTTCAGATGTGCCTCGCCCGCGCGGTGACGGGGCCTGAGAGATTCAAGGGAGGAACTTGCTCCTTCGGCGCCCCGGCGACGGCCGGGGACTCTCCCGCGCGGATTCAAACGGCCGGTATGCAGTTGGCGCCGCCACACTAGCACCGCCCCCGCCACCCGCCCGGGGTCCGTCTTGTGACCGGCTTGTGGCACGAAGTGAACGAAATCGCGAGACCGCCGCATTACCTTCTCTTTACACTCGACGGGGAGGGCACCTCGTGGACCGCCCCAGGGGAGGACGATCACGGTGAACAGGACCAGGGCGTACGCCATGACCTCGGCGGCCTCCGGACTCGCTCTGCCCGAGCAGTCCGCGGCCCCGGCCCGACAGGCGTGTGCCGCGCGGCCCGCACCCGTCGTCCGCGATCTGCGGGACCGGGCCGGCCGCAGCCCGCACGCGCTGCTCTTCGGCCCGGCGGACCTCGTCGCGGTCACCGGACTGCCCGGCAGCGGCAAGTCCACGCTGATGCGGCGGACCGTGCGCGGCACGCGCGTCGACTCCCAGGACACCAGGGACCGCTGGGAGCGGCGTATGCCCCGCTCCCTGCCGTACGCGGTCTACCGTCCCCTGGTGCGCCTCGCCCACTACGCCGGGCTGCGCCGCGCCCTGCGCTCCGGCGAGGGCGTCGTCGTCCACGACTGCGGCACCCAGACCTGGGTCCGCCGCTGGCTGGCCCGCGAGGCCCGGCGCCGCGGCGGTACCCTGCACCTGCTGCTCCTCGACGTCACCGCCGAGCAGGCCCTCGAAGGCCAGCGCGAGCGCGGCCGAGGCGTCTCCCGGTACGCGTTCCTGCGCCACCGCTCCGCCACCACCCGGCTGCTGCGCTCGGCGGCGAAGGGCGATCTGCCGCCCGGCTGCGCCTCCGCCGTCCTGCTGGACCGGGCGGCGGCCGACACCCTGCGCCGGATCGGCTTCACCGGCTGACGCCCGCCCGCTGCTTCCGCCAGCAGCCTTCCGCCAGCAGTCTTCCGGCCGCAGCCTTCCGGTCGCAGTCTTCCGGTCGCAGTCTTCCGCCCGCAGCCTTTCGCCCGCTGCTTTCCGTCCGTCGCTTCCCGGCGGCGCTTACCGGCGGCGCAGGGGTTAGCCTTTTCAGCCACACCAGCGGTTCCACACAGGCGGTAGGCAGATGGACTTCCCGGCGGGCTTCTCCGCTGACTTCCCGGCGCAGGCGCAGCCCCATCCGCACGGCGGATGGCCCGGCAACGAACTGGAGGAGGTGCTGTCGGCCTCCCTGAACGTGCCGGGCGCCGGCGGCCGGATCGTCGAGGTGCTCGGCCGCAGCTTCGTCTGGGTGCCCCTGCCGGCCGGCGGCGGCCCGCGCAGCGGCCCCCTGGACCTGCCGACCCTGGAGATCGAGGGCCAGGCGTACGTACCGGTGTTCAGCTCCGAGGAGCAGTTCCGCCGGGTCGTCGGCGCCCACATGTCGTTCACCGTCGCCCCGGCCGTGGAGTTCGCCCGCGGGCTGCCGCCGCACGTCGGTATCGCCGTCAACCCGGACGGGGTCGTCGGCATCCCGCTGCCGCCGCCGGCCGTGGCCGCGCTCTGCCGGGCCGGCCGCACCCCGCTGGACGGCCCCGCGGCCGGCGGCCGGGTCCGCCTCTACGAACCCGACTGGCAGGACGACCCGGTGGACTTCCTCGCGGCGGCCTCGGAGGAGTTCGCCGCGACCGGTGTCGTCCGCACCGCCCGCCGCTGCCTGGCCGCCATCGAGACGGCCGACCCGGTGATGTTCGTCGGCGTCGAACTCTCCCACTGGGAGGGCGACGCGCGGGCCCTCCCGCTGGAGGCCCTGGGCCGCGCCCTCGGCCGCGTCCCCACCGGATGGCCCGTCAACCTGGTCCTCCTGGAAGCGGCCCAGGACCCGGTCTGCGACTGGATGCGGAACCAGGTACGCCCCTTCTACCAAGGGAACTTCTGAACGCCGCCCGGGAGGAGCGTCCCTGAAGAAGGGGCGCGGGGCTGTATCGATGGGCGGCTCCGCCGCGTGGGCGCGACCGGCCACGGACGACCTTCACCCGCGAAAGGTCCCGCATCCCACCCCGTCAGGCGGGCCGTAAGCTAGACCCACTGTCAAGGCGTTGCGCGAAGGGGCGATACGAAGTGAGCGCTGGTACCGCCGCAGCCGGACACGTGGAGCACACGCTGCGCCAGGTCACACCCGGGCGCTACGACGCCTACGAGGCACTGCTGCGCGCCCTCGCGGCCCCCTCCTCGGGCCAGGTCTGGATGCTGCTGTGGCACGGCCAGGCCGGCTCGCCGGACGCCCAGTACGGACACATGGAGGTCGAGGGCCACGGCTACGCGCCCTGCGTCACCTCCGCCCAGGAGCTGTCCGCCAGCGGCTGGAACCGGTCCTACGAGGTCGTCGACGGCCTGGAGGTCGCCCGCGCCCTCTTCCCCGACCGCTACGGACTCTGGCTGAACCCGCACGCCCCGGGCGGCGGCGTCGGCATCCCCTGGCTCGACCTGCGCCGCATCGCCACCGGCCTGGACCGGCAGCCCGCCGGGCCGCTCCGGCTCTCCGAACCGGCCATCGAGATCCCGCAGTTCTACGCCCTGCTCACGCAGAACGCCCACCGCACCCCGGCCGTCCGCTCGCTGCGCCGCGCCTGGGTGCAGCCGGCGCTGGGCGCCCCGTACCTAGCCATCGGCCTCGACGTGTACGACGCCTCGCCGCCGGCCGTGGACGCGGTCCGCACGATGATGCGGCAGTCGGTGGGAGCGGTCCCGGACGGGCTGTCGGTGTCGACCGTCGCGATGTCCGACGGGCTCGACCCGGTCGCCCTGTGGCTCCGTTCCAACGCCCGTCCGTTCTACGACCGCGAGGCGCACGCGGCCCCCGCGCAGGCTCCCGCCTCCGGGTACGGATACCCTCCGGCGGGCGGCCGCTACTGAGAGCGGAGCACCCGCTTCCGCTGCGGTGAGGGGTGATCTCCGCGCGTAGAGCGCGAGGGATGGTCCACTTCTGTCCCTCGTGTCCCAAGTCGTCCGCGTCCGCTCCGTGTTACCCGGCGTCCGGATAACGGAAACCCTCAGACAGCATCACGGTTACGCATCCTTTCCCCGCCAAGTCTGGCAACAGATCGCCAATGCGTTGAAGACTCCCGCACCAGGAGGCTTTCGCCTCGGAGTACCACCGAGTTCCACGGACTGATCACGCCGCCACAGCGGCAAGTGCGGGCCGGCTACCGCCGGTTGAGAGGGGTCCCTGCCAGATGACGGCACCATTGCACGAACCGACCGCCGAAGCGGTGCCGAGCGCTGCCGAGGAAGCGGCGGTCGCCGGCGCCGAGTCGAAGTCGGTACAGGGCCGTTCCCTGGGCCGCATCGCCTGGGAGCGTCTGAAGCGGGACAAGCTCGCCCTCGCGGGCGGCACCGTCGTGGTCCTTCTGGTCCTGGTCGCCCTGCTCGCCCCGCTGATCACCAAGCTTCTGGGGCAGGACCCGAACGCGTACCACGAGGAACTGATCGACCCGCTGTTCGGTACGCCCACCGGCTCCTTCGGCGGCATGAGCGGCGAGCACCTGCTGGGCGTCGAACCGGTCAACGGCCGCGACATCCTCGCCCGCATCCTCTACGGCGCCCAGATCTCCCTGCTGGTCGGCTTCCTGTCCGCCATCGTCGCCGTGGTGCTCGGCACCGTCCTCGGCATCCTGGCGGGCTTCTTCGGCGGCTGGGTCGACTCCGTCATCAGCCGCGTCATGGACGGTCTGCTGGCCTTCCCGCAGCTGCTGTTCATCATCGCGCTGGTCTCCGTCATGCCGAACGACCTGCTGGGCCTGCACGGCACGGGCGTCCGCGTCTTCGTGATGATCCTGGTCATCGGCTTCTTCGGCTGGCCCTACATCGGCCGTGTCGTACGCGGCCAGACCCTCTCGATGCGTGAGCGCGAGTACGTCGAGGCGGCCCGCTCGCTGGGTGCGGGGCGGATCTACATCCTGTTCAAGGAACTGCTGCCCAACCTGGTCGCACCGATCATCGTGTACACGACGATGATGATCCCGACCAACATCCTCACCGAGGCGGCCCTCAGCTTCCTGGGCGTCGGCGTCAAGCCGCCCACCGCCTCCTGGGGGCAGATGCTGTCGAGCGCCATCGAGTACTACGAGTCGGACCCGATGTACATGGTGGTCCCCGGCGTCGCGATCTTCATCACGGTGCTCGCCTTCAACCTCTTCGGCGACGGGGTGCGCGACGCGCTGGACCCGAAGGCATCTCGCTGACCCGCCAGACCGCCAGACCGCTGAACCGCACACCCGCTGAACCGCTGTACAACAAGCGTCCCGTGGCTCCCGGCACGGGGTCTCTCATCTGAATCCGGAGGATCCGAGATCGTGACTACCCAACGCGCCTCAGGGCGGCGTAAGCAGGCCATGGCCGCTGCCGCCGTGGTCGCCGCGCTGCTGACCACGGCTGCGTGCGGCGGCGGTGACAGCGACGACGAGGGGGGCTCGAAGAACGGCGCTGCCGGCTTCGACGCCGCCAACAACAAGGTCGCCCAGGCCGATCTGGCCAAGAAGGGCGGCACGCTGAAGTTCGGTGGCGCCCAGGACGCCGACTCGTGGGACACCACGCGCGGCTACTACGGCTTCATGTGGAACTTCTCGCGCTACTACTCCCGCCAGCTCGTCACGAACGCGACCGAGGCCGGCGAGGCCGGCGCGGGTGTCACCCCCGACCTCGCCACCGCCACCGCCAAGGTCTCCGACGACGGCAAGACCTACACGTACACGCTGCGTGACGGCGTGACGTGGGAGGACGGCAAGCCGATCACGTCCAAGGACGTCAAGTACGGCATCGAGCGCGTCTGGGCGCAGGACGTGCTGGCCGGCGGTCCGACGTACCTCAAGGAGGTGCTCGACCCGAAGGACGAGTACAAGGGTCCCTACAAGGACGACTCCAAGGACAAGCTCGGTCTGAAGGCCATCGAGACGCCCGACGACAAGACCATCGTCTTCAAGCTCCCGAAGGCCAACTCGGACTTCGAGGAGATGCTGGCGCTGACCTCGGCCTCGCCGGTCCGCCAGGACAAGGACACCAAGTCCAAGTACGGTCTGCACCCGTTCTCCTCCGGCCCGTACAAGTTCGAGTCCTACAACCCGGGCAAGGACCTCACCCTGGTCCGCAACACCGAGTGGGACCAGAAGTCGGACCCGGTCCGCAAGGCGTACCCGGACAAGATCACCGTTCAGTTCTTCTCGGACGCCAACCAGCTCGACCAGCGTCTGATCAGCGGTGACATCGACCTGGACATCAACCAGACCGGCATGTCGCCGCAGGGCCGCACCACCGCCCTGAAGGAGCACAAGGCCAACCTGGACAACCCGGTCTCCGGCTACATCCGCTACGCGGTCTTCCCGCAGAGCGTGGCGCCGTTCGACAAGATCGAGTGCCGCAAGGCCGTCATCCTCGGCGCCGACCACGTCTCGCTGCAGACCGCGCGCGGCGGCCCGGTCGCCGGCGGTGACATCGGCACCAACATGCTCCCGCCGTCCGTCCCGGGCTCCGAGGGCCAGAAGTACGACCCGTACAAGCTCGCCACGGACAACAAGAAGGGCAACGAGGCCGAGGCCAAGGCCGCCCTGAAGGCCTGCGGCCAGCCCAACGGCTTCAAGACCACCATCGCGGTCCGCAACAACAAGCCGGTCGAGGTGGCCACCGCCCAGTCCCTGCAGGCCTCGCTGAAGAAGATCGGCATCACCGCCGAGATCGACCAGTACGACGGCTCGCAGACCGCCGGCATCATCGGTTCGCCTTCGAACGTCAAGAAGAAGAACTACGGCATCATCATCATGGGCTGGGGCCCGGACTTCCCGTCCGTCCAGGGCTACGGTCTGCCGCTGTGGGACAGCGACTACATCCTGGAGAGCGGTAACAACAACTACGCGCTCATCGAGGACAAGGAGATCGACGGCCTGTTCGACAAGTACGTCGACACGCTGGACGACGCCGGCAAGGCGCAGATCGCCACGGACATCAACCACAAGGTCATGGACGGCGCGTACTACCTGCCCTTCGTCTTCGAGAAGTTCGTCAACTGGCGCTCCAGCCGCCTGGCGAACGTCTACACCTCGGACGGCTACAGCGGTATGTACGACTTCGTCAACATCGGCCTGAAGTCCGCGAAGTAACCGGTAAACACCCGCCGTACGGCACGAAAGGCAGGTGAAGGCCGGCGCGGCGAGACCGCGGGCCCTCGGAAGACCTCCAGGGCCCGCGGTCCCGCAGCGGGCCGCACGCTGTGCTCGCTTACCTCATCAGGCGGCTGTTCGCCGCCGCAGTGATGCTCGTGGTCATCATCATGGTGGTCTTCGGCATCTTCTTCCTCGTCCCCAAGTGGGCGGGCGTCGACATCGCCTCGAGCTTCGTGGGCAAGCAGGCCGACCCGGCCGCCGTCGAGGCGGTACGGCAGAAGCTGGGCCTGAGCGACCCGATCTACTCCCAGGTCTGGGAGTTCTTCAAGGGCATCTTCACCGGCCGCACCTACTCGGGCGGGGGCGACACCGTCCACTGCTCCGCGCCGTGCTTCGGCTACTCCTTCCGCAGCGAGCAGGCCATCTGGCCGGTGCTCACCGACCGTTTCCCGGTCACCCTGTCGCTGGCGCTCGGCGCGGCCGTCCTGTGGCTCCTCCTCGGCATCTCCGCCGGCGTGCTCTCCGCCCTCAAGCGGGGCAGCCTGTGGGACCGCGGCGCGATGGTCGTCGCCCTGGCGGGCGTCTCCCTCCCCGTCTACTTCACCGGCATGCTGAGCCTGGCGATCTTCGCCTACGGGCTCGACTGGATCGACGCGCAGTACGTGCCGCTGGCGGACAGCTTCACCGGCTGGTTCGGCGGCCTGATCCTGCCGTGGATCACCCTGGCCTTCCTCTACGCCGCCATGTACGCCCGGATCACCCGCGCCACCATGCTGGAGATCCTCGGTGAGGACTACATCCGCACCGCCCGCGCCAAGGGGCTGCACGAGCGGAAGGTCATCTCCAAGCACGCCATGCGCTCGACGATGACCCCCATCCTGACCATGCTCGGCATGGACCTCGGCGCCCTCATCGGCGGCGCGATCCTGACCGAGTCCACGTTCAACCTGCCCGGCCTCGGCCAGGCCGTACTCCAGGCGATCAAGACCCAGGACCTGCCCGTCATCCTCGGTGTCACCCTGATCACTTCCCTCGCGGTGCTTCTCGCCAACCTCGTGGTGGACGTCCTGTACGCCGTGATCGACCCCCGAGTGAGGCTCGCATGACCGACCTGAGCAAGAGCGGAGCCGCGGTGGGCGAGCCCACCGGCACCACTCCCGCACCCACCGCCTTCCTGGAAGTACGCGACCTCAAGGTGCACTTCCCGACCGACGACGGCCTGGTCAAGTCCGTCGACGGCCTCAGCTTCACGCTGGAGAAGGGCAAGACCCTCGGCATCGTCGGCGAGTCCGGCTCCGGCAAGTCCGTGACCTCGCTCGGCATCATGGGTCTGCACACCGCCGGCCAGTACGGCAAGCGCAAGGCCGAGATCTCCGGCGAGATCTGGCTGGACGGCACCGAGCTGCTCTCCGCCGACCCCGACCACGTGCGCAAGCTGCGGGGCCGCGAGATGGCGATGATCTTCCAGGACCCGCTCTCCGCGCTGCACCCGTACTACACGATCGGCCAGCAGATCGTGGAGGCGTACCGCATCCACCACGACGTGGACAAGAAGACCGCCAAGCGCCGCGCGGTGGAGATGCTCGACCGGGTCGGCATCCCGCAGCCGGACAAGCGGGTGGACAACTACCCGCACGAGTTCTCCGGCGGTATGCGCCAGCGCGCGATGATCGCGATGTCGCTGGTCAACAACCCCGAGCTGCTCATCGCCGACGAGCCGACCACCGCCCTGGACGTCACCGTCCAGGCGCAGATCCTGGACCTCATCCGGGACCTGCAGAAGGAGTTCGGCTCCGCGGTCATCGTCATCACCCACGACCTCGGTGTCGTCGCCGAACTCGCCGACGACCTGCTGGTGATGTACGGCGGCCGGTGCGTCGAACGCGGCCCGGCCGAGAAGGTGTTCTACGAGCCCCGCCACCCCTACACCTGGGGCCTGCTCGGCTCGATGCCGCGGCTCGACCGCGACCAGCAGGAACGGCTGATCCCGGTCAAGGGCTCCCCGCCCTCCCTCATCAACCTGCCGTCCGGCTGCGCCTTCAACCCGCGCTGCCCGTACGCCGACGTGCCCAAGGACAACGTCACCCGCACGGTCCGCCCGGAGCTGACCGAGGTCGGGGGCCGGCACTGGGCCGCCTGCCACATGACGCAGGAGCAGCGGGAGCGGATCTGGACCGAAGAGATTGCGCCGAAGCTGTGAGTGACAAATCCGAGAACGCCGAGGGCACTGCAGTGAGCATTCCCGCGCAGAGCGAAGGCACCGTGATCACCAAGGGTGACGCCGCCCCCGGCGAGAGCCTGCTGAAGGTGTCCGGGCTCAAGAAGCACTTCCCGATCAAGAAGGGCCTGCTCCAGCGCCAGGTCGGCGCGGTCCGCGCGGTCGACGGCCTCGACTTCGAGGTCAAGGCCGGCGAGACCCTCGGCGTCGTCGGCGAGTCCGGCTGCGGCAAGTCGACCATGGGCCGGCTGATCACCCGGCTGCTGGAACCGACCGACGGAACGGTCGAGTTCGAGGGCAAGGACATCACGCACCTCGGCGTCGGCGGGATGCGCCCGCTCCGCCGCGACGTGCAGATGATCTTCCAGGACCCGTACTCCTCGCTGAACCCGCGCCACACCATCGGCACGATCATCAGCGCCCCCTTCAAGCTCCAGGGCGTCGAGCCCGAGGGCGGGGTCAGGAAAGAGGTCCAGCGGCTGCTGTCGGTGGTCGGGCTCAACCCCGAGCACTACAACCGCTACCCGCACGAGTTCTCCGGCGGCCAGCGCCAGCGCATCGGTATCGCCCGCGCGCTCGCGCTCAACCCGAAGCTGGTCGTGGCCGACGAGCCGGTCTCCGCGCTGGACGTCTCCATCCAGGCCCAGGTCGTCAACCTGCTCGACGACCTCCAGCAGGAGCTGGGCCTGACGTACGTGATCATCGCGCACGACCTCTCCGTGGTCCGGCACGTCTCGGACCGGATCGCGGTGATGTACCTCGGCAAGATCGTGGAGCTGGCCGACCGCGACCTGCTCTACAAGACGCCGATGCACCCGTACACCAAGGCGCTGATGTCGGCGGTGCCGATCCCCGACCCCGCGCGCCGCGGTGCCAAGAGCGAGCGCATCCTGCTCAAGGGCGACGTGCCCTCGCCGATCTCGCCGCCGAGCGGCTGCCGGTTCCACACCCGGTGCTGGAAGGCGACGGAGATCTGCAAGACGCAGGAGCCGCCGCTGAAGGAGCTGCGGCCCGGTCAGCAGGTCGCCTGCCACCACCCGGAGAACTTCGCGGACCAGGCCCCGCAGGACGTCGTCCTGCTGACCGACGCGCGCGAGGCCGCGGAGCTGGTCTCCGAGGACGCGCTCGCGGCTTCGGCGGAGACGTCGGCGGCGGTGGCGGCGGAGGTGGCGGAGACGTCGGAAACCGCCGAGACGGGTTCGGACACCGGTTCGGACGCCGGTTCGGACACCCCCAAGGGCGCGTCCGACGAGAAGTAGACGGCCCGTACGCCCGAGCCCCCGCCTCGCTCACGAGGCGGGGGCTCGTGTGTGCGAGCGAGAATGATCGTGTGTACCAGGAATTGTTCAGTCCGTCCGTCCAGCACACGCTCGATCTGATCGGCATCTTCGTCTTCGCGATCTCCGGCGCGCTGCTGGCCGTGCGCAAGAACTTCGACGTGTTCGGCATCGCCGTCCTCGCCGAGGTCACCGCGCTCGGCGGCGGACTCTTCAGGGACCTGGTCATCGGCGCCGTACCGCCGGCCGCCTTCACCGACCTCGGCTACTTCCTCACCCCGCTCCTCGCCACGCTGCTGGTCTTCTTCCTCCACCCGCACGTCGAACGCCTCCAGGCGGGCGTCAACGTCTTCGACGCGGCGGGCCTCGGCCTCTTCTGCGTCGCCGGCACGACCAAGGCGTACGACTACGGGCTGGGCCTGACCTCCTCCGCCTGCCTCGGCCTCGCCACGGCCGTCGGCGGCGGCGTGCTGCGGGACGTGCTCGCCAACGAGGTGCCCTCGCTGCTGCGCTGGGACCGCGACCTGTACGCCGTACCCGCGATCGTCGGGGCGGCGATGGTCGCCCTGTGCATCCGCTTCGACGCGCTGTCCCCGCTGACCAGCGCCCTCGCGGTGGTCACCGCGTTCGTGCTGCGACTGTGCGCGATGCGCTACCACTGGCGGGCGCCGCGCGCGTGGAACCGGCGGTCGACGGTGCTGGAGGCGGAGTGAGCCGTCCCACGAGTACGCCCGCCCCAGCGAAAGCTACCGCTTAGTAGTCGCCTGTTGTAGCGTGCAGCCATGCCAGAAGCAGCCTCCGCAGCGGCCACGCGGGCCACCATCGGCGACAGCGAGTTCGATCGCGACACCGCGGTCACCCGACGCGAACCCGGCGTCTACGCCATCGACCTCTCCGCCGGCTGGACCATCTTCGGCGCCGTCAACGGCGGCTTCCTGCTGGCGGTCCTCGGCCGCGCGCTTGCCGACGCCCTGCCGCACTCCGACCCGTTCACCGTCTCCGCGCACTACCTGACGGCGTCCCGCCCCGGCCCTGCCGTGGTCCGCACCGAGGCGGTGCGCACCGGCCGCACCCTCTCCACCGGTCAGGCGTCGCTCTTCCAGTACGACGAGGAGGGCAACGAGGTCGAACGCATCCGCGTCCTCGCCTCCTACGGCGACCTCGACGCCCTCCCGGACGACGTCCGCACCTCCGCCGAACCGCCCGCGATGCCGCCGGTCGAGCAGTGCTTCGGCGCCGAGGACGGCCCGTCGCCGGTCTCCGGCGGATCGGCCATCGCCGAGCGGCTGCTGCTCAAGCTGGACCCGGCCACCCTGGGCTGGGCGCTCGGACAGCCCTCGGGCAAGGGAGAGATGCGGGCCTGGTTCGGGCTGGCCGACGGCCGTGACGCGGACCCCCTCGCCCTGCTCCTCGCGGTCGACGCGCTGCCGCCGACCGCCTTCGAACTGGGTATGAAGGGCTGGGTGCCCACCATCGAGCTGACCGCGCACGTGCGGTGCCGCCCGGCGCCGGGCCCGCTGCGGGTCTCGGTCACCACCCGCAACCTCGCCGGCGGCTTCCTGGAGGAGGACGCCGAGGTCTGGGACAGCGCCGGCCGGCTGGTGGCCCAGTCCCGGCAACTGGCCCGGGTGCAGCTCGGCTGATCTTTGCGTGCGCTTGGTCATCCGCACAGGCGGGTGACAGGCGGGGCCCACGCCGTTCCACAGCACGGTTGGTTGAGTGCCGCTCTCAGGACTTCCTCATCCACTGTGGAGCGGTTTCTCATGCAGCGTGCGCGTCGTCTCGTCCCCCTGGTGGCCCTGCTGGCCCTGTCCGCGCCGGTACTGACCGCCTGTGGCTCGGGGGACGAGTCGTCGTCCTCGGGCGACGGCTCCTCGGGGCAGCAGAGCTGTCAGCCGCCGTCCGGCATGCCGAGCGGCATGCCGAGCGGCGTCCCTTCCGGCGGTCCGTCGGGGATGCCGAGCGGGGCGCCGTCGGGGGCGCCCTCGGGTACACCGTCCGGCATGCCGTCGGGGATGCCGTCGGGAATGCCGTCCGGGATGCCGTCCGGGATGCCGTCCGGCGGGCCCGGCGGGGGACAGGGCGGTGGCTGCGGCCCCCAGCAGCAGGGCCAGCAGGGTCAGCAAGGCTGAGTAGGGCTGAGTAGGGCCGAGTGCGGCCGAGTGCGGCCGGGGTCAGTCCGTCCAGTGGTCCCGGCCGATGCTGATCAGCCGCATCCGGCGGCACGCGAGCCGCCGGACCCGCTCGCGCTCCTCGGCCGGGGCTTCCAGTGCCTCCAGGAACAGCGAGGCCGTACTCACGATCTGGTCGACGTAGAGACCCGCCAGCATCAGCAGGTCGGCGCCGTCCCAGCCCGCCGACTCCGGGCCCCCGGCCAGTTCGTCCCGCACCTCCTCGGCGAACCGGGCCAGTTGCTCCCGGATGGCCTCCCGCACCGCCCGCACCCCGCCGTGCCGCTCCCGGGCCACGAAGCGGACGTGCGCGGGGTGCGCCGCGACGTGCCCGGCGATCAGGTCGACGGCGCCCGCGATCCGCTCGTCGCTGTCCCGCGTCGGCGCCACCGTCGTCCGGATCATCGGGTGCAGGCTGCCGAGCGCCTCCTCGACCAGCGCCACGCCGAGGTCGGCCGTCGAGCCGAAGTGCCGGTAGAAGGCGGTGGGGGCGACGCCGACGGCACGGGTGACCTCGCGCAGCCCCAGACTGCTCAGGCTCTGCTCCTCCAGCAGCACGAGCGCCGCGTCCAGCAGCGCCTGCCGGGTCCGCTGCTTCTGTGCCTGCCGGATGCCGAGGGTGTGACTCATGCCATGCAGTTAACAACTGTTCTCCGGAATGGGAAACCCGCGACGCGCGTTAGACTCGTCAGTCAGTGAACAACTGTTACTGAAACCGTCAGGGGGGAGTGACTCGATGCTGTTCCTCGTCGCCGCGCTGCTGCTGCTCGGCCTCGTACTGGGCACCGTCGCCCACGCGCCGCTCGGCTTCTCCGTCGTGGCCGCGGTCGTCATCGCCGGCTGGCTCGGCGTCTTCGCGCTCCGCGAGCGACGCAGCCGCCACTGAAAGGGAACGCCATGCAGCTCACCGCATCCGCATCCGAAGCCGCATCCGCATCCGCGCCCGAATCCGCGTCCGAGTCCCGCCGTACCGGTGTCCGCGACACCGACGGCATGGCCGTCGCGTCCTTCGTCCTCGGCCTGCTGGGCCTGCTCGTGCTCAACGTGATCCTGGGACCGGTCGCCATCGTGCTGGCCGCCGTGGCTCTGTGGCGCGGCACCGCCCGCCGCGGCCGGGCCCTGCTCGGTCTCGGCCTGGGCGTCGCCGACCTGCTCGTCCTGCTGGCGTTCGTGCAGGCCGACCAGACGGTGTCCTGGAGCCTGTGAGCCCCGAACCGCCGCGGGGACCGGACCGTGCTCCGAGGCCGTACGGACACGCACCGTAGAATCGGCGTCACCATGGCATACCTCGACCACGCCGCGACCACCCCGATGCTTCCCGAGGCAGTCGAGGCACTCACCGCGCACCTCGGCGCCACGGGCAACGCCTCCTCCCTCCACGCGTCCGGCCGCCGCGCCCGGCGCACCGTCGAGGAGGCCCGCGAGACCCTCGCCGAGGCGCTGGGCGCCCGGCCCAGCGAGGTCGTGTTCACCTCCGGCGGCACCGAGGCCGACAACCTCGCCGTCAAGGGCCTGTACTGGTCCCGCCGCGACGCCGACCCCGCCCGCACCCGGGTCCTGGCCAGCCCCGTCGAGCACCACGCGGTCCTCGACGCCGTGCACTGGCTCGGCGAGCACGAGGGCGCGACGGTCGAGTACCTCCCGGTCGACTCCGACGGACGGGTCCGCCCCGAGGCGCTGCGCGAGGCGATCGCCCGCAACCCCGACGACGTGGCCCTGGCCACCGTGATGTGGGCGAACAACGAGATCGGCACCGTCATGCCGGTCCGGGGACTCGCCGACGTCGCCGCCGAGTACGGGGTGCCGCTGCACGCCGACGCGGTCCAGGCCGTCGGCCAGCTCCCGGTCGACTTCGCCGCCTCCGGACTCGCCGCGATGACCGTCTCCGGCCACAAGATCGGCGGCCCCTACGGCATCGGCGCGCTGCTCCTCGGCCGCGAGTACACCCCCGTACCGGTCCTGCACGGCGGCGGCCAGGAGCGGCACGTCCGCTCCGGCACCCTCGACGTCCCCGCGATCGCCTCCTTCGCCGTCGCCGGCCGGCTCGCCGCCGAGCAGCGGGAGTGGTTCGTCCGCGAGATCGGCGCGCTCCGCGACGACCTGGTCACCGCCGTCCGTTCGGCCGTCCCGGACGCGATCCTCGGCGGCGACCCGGACCCGGCGGGGCGGCTCCCCGCCAACGCCCACTTCACCTTCCCCGGCTGCGAGGGAGACTCCCTCCTCCTGCTGCTCGACGCCCAGGGCATCGAGTGCTCCACCGGCTCCGCCTGCACCGCGGGCGTCGCCCAGCCCAGCCACGTGCTGCTCGCCACCGGTACCGACCCGGACCTGGCCCGCGGCACCCTGCGTTTCTCCCTCGGTCACACCTCCACCGAGGCCGACGTGGAGGCGGTCGCCAAGGCGATCGGTCCGGCGGTGGAGCGGGCGCGGGCGGCTGGGCTGTCCTGAAGGAGTCTCCGGTGTCAGACGGAGGGGTCGCCGGAGCCCGAGGGTGAAGGTGACGGCAACCCGGTCGGTAGCGCCGTGGCCGCGCGCTTCACCAGCTTCATGTACCGGTCCCAGTCCCAGTGCGGTCCCGGGTCGGTGTGGTCGGTGCCCGGCACCTCCACGTGCCCGATGATGTGCTTGCGGTCGAGGGGTATGTCGTACCGCGCGCAGATACCCGCGGTCAGCTCGGCCGACGCCTTGTACATCGCGTCCGTGAAGTCCTGCGGCCGGTCGACGAAACCCTCGTGCTCGATGCCGACACTGCGTTCGTTGTAGTCGCGGTTGCCCGCGTGGTAGGCCACGTCCAGCTCGCGGATCATCTGCGTGATCCGCCCGTCCTGGCCGACGATGTAGTGCGCGGCGGCCTGGTGCCCCGGGTCCTGGAACGCCCGCACCGCGCCCTCGAAGCTGCCCTGCGTGACGTGGACGATCACCATGTCGATGTCGTAGTCGTCGGGCCGGTCCGCGCGCCGCCAGTTCGCGTCCGACGCCGCGACCCACCGCGCGCCCCGGAAGTCGACCTCGCCGTCCTCGCGCGGTGTCTCCACCCCGGGCACCCGCCACCACAGGCGGCTCAGCTCGTCACGGGCGAGCACGGCCGTGCCGGCGGCGGTCACCACGCCACCGACGATCAGTGCGCGCCGCCCGATACGCCGGTCGCCGTCCTGGGACGCGCCGGGGGGCCGGCCGTTCTCCTCCATGTGATCGAGAACGCATATCCGTGCGATCTGGTTCCCGGCCCACCCGTACCCTGGAGGGGTTATGACTGACGACACCCCGCAGCGCACCCGCCGCCCTCTCCGTGTCCTCGCCGCCATGTCCGGCGGAGTCGACTCCGCCGTCGCCGCCGCCCGCGCCGCCGAGGCCGGGCACGACGTGACCGGCGTCCACCTCGCGCTCTCCGCCAACCCTCAATCCTTCCGCACGGGCGCGCGGGGCTGCTGCACCATCGAGGACTCCCGCGACGCCCGCCGCGCGGCCGACGTCATCGGCATCCCGTTCTACGTCTGGGACCTCGCCGACCGTTTCCGCGAGGACGTGGTGGAGGACTTCGTCGCCGAGTACGAGGCCGGCCGCACGCCGAATCCCTGCCTGCGCTGCAACGAGAAGATCAAGTTCGCCGCGCTCCTGGACAAGGCCCTCGCCCTCGGCTTCGACGCGGTCTGCACGGGCCACTACGCGAAGGTCCTGGTCGACGCGGACGGCAATCGCGAACTGCACCGCGCGTCCGACATGGCCAAGGACCAGTCGTACGTGCTGGGCGTCCTGGACGACCGCCAGCTCGCCCACGCGATGTTCCCGCTCGGCGACACGGTCACCACCAAGGACGAGATCCGCGCGGAGGCCGAGCGCCGGGGCCTGGCGGTCGCCAAGAAGCCCGACTCGCACGACATCTGCTTCATCGCAGACGGCGACACCCAGGGGTTCCTCGCGGACCGGCTCGGCCGCGCGGAGGGCGACATCGTCGACGAGGCGGGCAACCGGGTCGGCACCCACGAGGGCGCCTACGGCTTCACCATCGGCCAGCGCAAGGGCCTGCGCATCGGCACCCCGGCCCCCGACGGCAAGCCGCGCTACGTCCTCGACATCTCCCCGGTCGACAACACGGTGACCGTCGGCCCGGCGGCCGCTCTGGACGTCACCGCCCTGCGCGCGATCAGGCCCCGCTGGTGCGGTACGGCTCCGGCGGGCCCCGGCACGTACACGGCCCAGCTCCGCGCGCACGGCGACGAGACGCCGGTCCGCGCGGAGGTGACCGACGCCGGCGAACTGGAGGTCGTCTTCGACGCGCCCGTCCGGGGAGTCGCCCCCGGCCAGGCGATCGTCCTGTACGACGGCACGCGCGTCGTCGGCTCCGCCACCATCGCCGACACCACCCGCACGGCGAGCGCCTCCGCGGTGGTCTGAACCCACGAAGCGCCAACACTCGCGAGCGAACTGTCACTCCGATGCTCAGCTGAGCACATGGACCGGCCGCCGCTGATCAGGGCTGGCCCATGACGGCGTCGATGTCGCCGAGGATCGGCGCCGACCCAGCCGATGCGCGGGTAGACGGTCCAGTCGCCCGGCCCGGGTCCTTGCCGAGTACGTCCGGGGCCGGGCGGCCACGCCGGTCGATACCGCCTACGGAATCCGATCCGGCGATACACGGGGCCTGCCCGACCTCACCGAGAAGCGACCCCGCGCACGAGCGCGGTGAACGCCGGGCGGCTGAAGGAGAGTATGCGGGCGGGATTCTTGCTGTCCCGTACGGATATGCGGTCCGGGGCAGCAGCGACCTCGACGCAGTTGTTCCCGCCCTCTCCCGAGTAGGAAGACTTGCGCCACCTTTGCCTGGGCAAAACGGACACCCTTTTATGTCTCCTTCAGGATCGAGTGGATGAACTCCGCAGACTGCTTGGCAGTCAACGCTGCCTGCTCGGCCAAGTCCAGCCGCGACCGGAAGTTCTCGAGCTGGGTGGGGAGATCGAAGAAGAGTGGCCCAGCCGGTGAGTCCATGTGGACGGTGTCCAGATGAGGGTTGGTGGCCTCGACGTACAGAAGTGACTCACCGGCCATGGGGAATCCGCCGTGCGCGAACGGAATGGCCAGGAGCGTGACGTTGTCGCGTTCGCCCTCGTCCAGCAGGTGTCGTAGCTGGGCGTCCGCGACACCCCGACCGCCGAACCGCATGCGCAGCGCCGCCTCGTGAATGATTCCCACGTAGGGAGTCGGTGTGCTCCCGGAGATGACCCGTTGCCTGCCGAGGCGGTGCGCGACACGGAGCTCCACTTCCAGCCTCGGCAGCTTGGGCACAGTCAATTCGAACAGGGCTCGGGCATGATCCTCGGTCTGGAACAGACCTGGCAGGTGAGACGTCTGCACGGTCCGCAGGCGGGTTCCGTAGTGCTCGAGTTCCGAGACGTCGAGCAACCCCGGAGGGACCTTGCCCCGGTACTCGTCCCACCATCCCGTTCTCCGGCCTCCCGTCATGGAGGCGAGGGTGTCGACAAGAGCCTGGTCGCTGCACTCGTAGATGCTCGCGAGGCGACGGAGACGCTCCTCGCCGATGCCGTAACGGCCGGCCTCGATGTTGGAGATGTTCGTCCTGTCTGTACCCAGCGCGGCAGCCGCGGCGGGAGCTGACATCCCGGCTGCCTCGCGCAGTCGCCGCAGCTCCAAGCCGAACCGCCGCTGGCGGATCGTGGGGGTGTTGCTCGATGCCATGCGTCCTCCTTGCTGGCGGACAGTGTGCCGGTTTCCCGGCAGTCCGCTCCAATCCGAAGACGCATTAACTCGTTAAGGTGAGGAGGATGGCACGCGTTAAATCGAGGCGCTAGCTTGTGACTTGTGCCGCAAATGACGGAAATCCGTTACCCCGGAGGTGCCACATGAGCGCTCTCGACGCGATCCTCATCCCCTTCACCGACCCCTGGGAGTACGAACTCCACTTCCCCCGCGACGCCCGTGGTCCGGCCGTCGCCCGCACGACCCTCAAGGCGGTACTCCGCGCACACGGGCTGGGGGAGTTCACCGACCGGGCCCAGTTGCTGACCTCCGAACTGGCCACCAACGCGGTGCGGTACTCCCTCGGTCCCGCCACCGTGCGGCTGCGCTGGACCATGCCCGTGCTGCGGGTCAGCGTCACGGACACCTGCCCCCTGGTCCCCGTGCCACCGGCACCGTCCGTACCGGACGCGGAGCGGGGCAGAGGGCTGCTCATCCTCGATCTGCTGGCCGACGACTGGGGCGGGCTCAGGCTCGACGGATCCGTGTTCGGGGCCGGCGGCAAGAGCGTCTGGTTCGAACTGGTGCTGGGCGGTGCCGGACCGGTGTCACCCGGCCCGGCCACGCTGGCCGCCTGACGGTCGTCAGACCGGTCGTCAGACCACCTCCACCTCGTAGAAGCACAG
This sequence comes from Streptomyces sp. CRN 30, assembly GCF_034105845.1. Taxonomy (NCBI): domain Bacteria; kingdom Bacillati; phylum Actinomycetota; class Actinomycetes; order Kitasatosporales; family Streptomycetaceae; genus Streptomyces; species Streptomyces sp. CRN 30. Next base: position 53,834 of record NZ_JAVRHI010000459.1, read on the forward strand.
GTGATCCTTGATCTGCGCCACCTCGGGCTTCGGCTCCGGATACGCCCATACGGCGTTCTCCGCGTCCGGCATCGACCAGTAGACCGCGTCGCCCTTGAACGGGCAGTGGGTGGTCGTACGGGACGGCGTCAGCAGGTCCACCCGTACGTCCACCGGAGGGAAGTAGTAGCGGTCGGGACAGCCGGTCTCCTTGAGGACCAGCGCCTCGTCGCTCTCCGCCAGCACCCGCCCCTCGCGCTCCACGCGCACGTGCCGGTCACTGGGCTCCACGGTGATGCGGTGTCCGGTGGTCATGCTCGTCTCCTCGGTCGGTGTTGGTCTCCCCGGCGACAGCGCGCCGCGACACCGACTTCTTCCCCGGCGGGCCCGGACCGTACCGTTGCCCCATGAACATCTGCGTCTTCCTCTCCGCCGCCGACCTCGACGAGCGCTACACGCGCCCCGCCAAGGAGTTCGCCCGTCTGCTCGGCAAGGGCGGGCACACGCTCGTCTGGGGCGGCTCGGACGTCGGTCTGATGAAGGTGGTCGCCGACGGCGTGCAGGAGGCCGGCGGGCGGCTGTGCGGCGTCTCCGTGACGTTCCTCGCGGCCAAGGTGCGCCCTGGCGTCGAGGAGATGGTGGTCGCCTCCGACCTCGCCGAACGCAAGCGGCTGCTGCTGGAGAAGGCCGACGCCGTGGTGATCATGGTGGGCGGCACCGGCACGCTGGACGAGGCCACCGAGATCCTGGAGCTGAAGAAGCACGGCCACACCGACAAGCCGGTCGTCCTGCTCAACACCGCCGGCTTCTACGACGGCCTCAGGGAACAGTTCCACCGGATGGAGGACGAGGGCTTCCTCCCGCGTCCCCTGAGCGAACTGGTCTTCTTCGCGGAGGAGCCGGTGGGCGCGCTGGCCTACCTGGAGGAGGCCCAGGGCGTGAAGTAACGCGCCCCCGAAGGGGCGCGGGACTGTGTCGACATGTGGCTCCGCCACGTGCGCGCGGCCAGCCACAGCCCACCCGCACTGGACCTGCGACCATGACCCCCATGGCAACACACATCATCACCGGAGCAGGCTCCGGAATCGGCGCCGCGGTCGCCCGCCGTCTCCACGCCCGCGGCGACGACCTCGTCCTGCACGCGCGCGACGCGGGCCGTGCCAAGGAACTCGCCGCTGAGTTCCCCGGCGCGCGCACCCTGGTGGGCGACCTGGCCGACCCCGACAAGCTGTCCTGGGCGCTCTCGCACCAGTCCCTGCCCGACCGGGTCGACTCCCTGCTCCACATCGCCGGCGTCGTGGACCTGGGCCCCGTCGGCGACCTCACCCCCAAGACGTGGCGCAACCAGCTCAACGTCAACCTGATCGCACCCGCCGAGCTGACCCGCCTCACGCTGCCGCTGCTCCGCGCCGCCCAGGGACATGTCGTCTTCGTCAACTCCGGGGCAGGGCTGAGCGCGGGCCCCGAGTGGTCCGCGTACGCCGCCTCCAAGCACGGGCTCAAGGCGCTCGCCGACTCCCTGCGGCAGGAGGAACACGGGAACGGGGTCCGGGTCACCTCCGTCTACCCCGGCCGCACCGCCAGCCCCATGCAGGCCAAGGTGCACCAGCAGGAGGGCAAGGAGTACGACGCGGCGCGGTGGATCGACCCCGAGTCCGTCGCGACGACCATCGTGATGACCCTGGACCTGCCCCGCGACGCCGAGGTCAACGACCTCACCGTGCGCCCCGGACGGTGAGCGGTCCGCGGAACCTTCCGTAGGCTGCACGGGTGAGCGAAAACAGCCAGCCCAGGTTCGGCGCCGCCACCGGCGTCGGGTCCATGCCGGGACAGGACGCCCGTGAGGCCGTCAAGACCGTCACCGGCACCTTCGAGGACTTCCCGTACCTGCCCGAACTGCCCGCCCGCGGACCCGGCGCGGACATGATCGGGCGGAGCGCCGGACTGCTCGTCGAGCTGTACGCGCGCGTGGAGCCCAGTGGATGGCGACTCGGCGACCGGCCCGGCCGGGACACCCGGCGGGCCCGCTCCTGGCTCCGCGAGGACCTCGACGCCCTGGAGGAGTTCACCCAGGGTCACGAGGGTCCCCTCAAGGTCCAGGCCGTCGGGCCCTGGACGCTGGCCGCCGCCCTGGAGCTGCGTAACGGCGAAGCGGTACTTTCCGACGCCGGGGCCTGCCGTGACCTCGCCGCTTCCCTCACCGAGGGCCTGCGCCTGCACCTCGCCGAGGTCGCCCGCCGGGTCCCCGGCGCGACGATCGTGCTCCAGCTCGACGAACCCTCGCTCACCGCCGTCCTGCGTGGACAGATCCGCACGGCCAGCGGCTACCGCACCCACCGCGCACCCGACCGGCAGGTCGTGGAAGCGGCGCTGCGCGACGTCGCCGGGGTGCACACGGACGGCCCCGTGGTGGCCCACACCTGCGCGCCCGACGTCCCCTTCGCCCTGCTGCGCCGGGCCGGCATGGCGGGGATCTCCTTCGACTTCTCCCTCCTCACCGAGCGTGACGACGAGGCGCTCGGGGAAGCGGTGGAGGGCGGCACCCGGCTGTTCGCCGGTGTCGTGCCCGGCACGGACGGCCCGTTGTCAGACCCTGCCGGTAGCGTTTCGGGTGTCAGGACGCTGTGGCGCAGGCTGGGGCTGCATCCGGGGCTTCTCGCGGACGCGGTCACGGTCACTCCGGCGTGCGGACTCGCGGGTGCGTCCCCCGAGTACGCCCGGCGGGCCCTCGCCCACTGCGTCCGGGCGGCGAGATCCCTCGCGGACAACCCTGAGTAACGGGAGGACCATACGGTGGCCGGCGACAAGCAGGCGGAGACGACGAGCGTGCCCGCCGAGGCACGGGAGAAGCACGCGCAGCTCGCTGAGCAGATCGAGGAGCACCGCTTCCGGTACTACGTGAAGGACGCGCCCGTCGTCAGCGACGCGGACTTCGACCGGCTGCTGCGCTCCCTGGAGGCCCTGGAGGAGGAGTACCCGCCGCTGCGGACGCCGGAGTCCCCGACCCAGAAGGTCGCCGGTTCCTACGAGACGGAGTTCACCGCCGTAGAGCACCGCTCCCGCATGCTCTCCCTCGACAACACCTTCAACGAGGAGGAGCTGACCGCCTGGGCCGACCGCCTCCACAAGGAGCTGGGCGAGCAGAAGTTCCACTTCCTGTGCGAGCTGAAGGTCGACGGCCTCGCCGTCAACCTCACCTACGAGCACGGCCGTCTGGTCCGCGCCGCCACCCGCGGCGACGGCCGCACCGGCGAGGACATCACCCCCAACGTCCGCACCATCGCCGAGATCCCCGACCGGCTGAAGGGCGACAAGGTCCCCGACCTCGTCGAGATCCGCGGCGAGGTCTACTTCCCGATGGAGAAGTTCGAGGACCTCAACCGCCGTCTGGTCGAGGCCGGCGACAAGCCCTTCGCCAACCCGCGCAACGCGGCGGCGGGCTCCCTGCGCCAGAAGGACCCCCGGGTCACCGCCACCCGCCCGCTGCACATGGTCGTCCACGGCATCGGCGTCCTGGAGGGCTACACCGGCCTGGACCGGCTCTCCGAGGGCTACGACCTGCTCAAGACCTGGGGCCTGCCCACCTCCCCGCACAACCGGGCCGTCGAGACCCTCGCCGAGGTCCACGAGTTCATCGCGTACTACGGCGAGAACCGGCACTCCGTGGAGCACGAGATCGACGGCGTCGTCGTCAAGCTCGACGAGATCCGCCTCCAGGGCCGCCTCGGCTCCACCGCCCGCGCCCCCCGCTGGGCCATCGCGTACAAGTACGCGCCGGAGGAGGTCAACACCAAGCTCGTCGACATCAAGGTCGGCGTCGGCCGCACCGGCCGCGTCACCCCGTACGCGCAGGTCGAGCCCGTCACCGTGGCCGGCAGCGAGGTCGAGTTCGCCACCCTGCACAACCAGGAGGTCGTCAAGGCCAAGGGCGTCCTCATCGGCGACACCGTGGTGCTGCGCAAGGCCGGCGACGTCATCCCGGAGATCCTCGGCCCCGTCGCCGACCTGCGGGACGGCAGCGAGCGGGAGTTCGTGATGCCCGCCGAGTGCCCCGAGTGCGGGACCCCGCTGCGCGCGATGAAGGAGGGCGACATCGATCTGCGGTGCCCCAACGCGCGCACCTGCCCAGCCCAGTTGCGCGGCCGTCTCTCCTACCTCGCGGGCCGGGAGTGCCTGGACATCGAGCACTTCGGTGACGTCGCCGCCGCCGCGCTGACCCAGCCGCTGGAGCCCGCCGACCCGCCGCTGGCCGACGAGGGTGACCTGTTCGACCTCACCGTCGAGAAGCTGCTGCCCATCCGCGCCTACGTCCTCGACCCGGACAGCGGACTGCCCAAGCGCGACCCGAAGACCGGCGAGGAGAAGATCGTCACCGTCTTCGCCAACCAGAAGGGCGAGCCGAAGAAGAACACCCTCGCCCTGCTGAAGAACATCGAGGAGGCCAAGACCCGCCCCCTCGCCCGCTTCCTCAACGGCCTCTCCATCCGGCACGTCGGACCGGTCGCCGCACAGGAACTCGCCCGTCAGTTCCGTTCCCTGGAGCGGATCGAGCAGGCCACCGAGGAGGAGCTGGCGGGCACCGACGGCGTCGGACCTACCATCGCCGCCGCGCTCCAGGACTGGTTCGCCGAGGACTGGCACCGCGAGATCGTCCGCAAGTGGAAGGCGGCCGGCGTCCCCCTGGAGGACGAGTCGACCGGCGAGGACGAGGGGCCGCGCCCGCTGGAGGGGCTCACCGTCGTCGTCACCGGCACCCTGGAGCGCTACACCCGCGACGACGCCAAGGAGGCACTGCAGAGCCGCGGCGCCAAGGTCACGGGATCGGTCTCCAAGAAGACCTCGTTCGTCGTCGTCGGTGACAACCCCGGCTCCAAGTACGACAAGGCGATGCAGGCCAAGGTCCCCGTCCTCGACGAGGACGGCTTCGACGTTCTGCTCGAACAAGGACCCGAAGCAGCCGCCGAAGTCGCGCTTTCGGCTGAGGAATAGCGGTTGAAGGCCACCCGATCGGCGCATATCAGATGCATAAGGGTGGCCAGGGCGCATTCGGGCAACCGTCGGCGACCGGTGCCCGTGGAAGCCTTCTGCGGCCTACTGTTGAGATGTGCGCCTGCCGTGCCCAGCTGCGGCCGGGGCATCCCCGTGCTCAGAAGGAGCAGGGAATCGGACTTTCCACCGCGGTGCCGCCGACGCCCGTCGGGCGTCGGTCCGCGTCGCGTGAGCACCGCCGGCTGTGAGAGGGACGGGAATGGAACCCACCGAGAGCGCCGCCCCGGGCTCACGGCTGCGGCTGCGTCTGCGCCGACTGGCGGACGCGGCGCGCACGGGCCGGTGGAGCGGGTGGCCTCCGGAGGGCGCCGCCGCCCGCGTCACTCTTGCAGGGCACGGCACGGGCCGGCCGCCCGCACGCCCGGCCGGCCTGTCCACCGCCGGTGCCCCGTCCGCATCTGCCGCCGACGCCGACGCCGAGCGCCACCTGTCCTGGCCCGCGTTGCCCGCGGCGGTCGTCGCGGCGGCCGGGTTCGTCCTGGGTGCCGGCTTCTACCGGGCGTTCACCGACGGCCACGCCCTCTTCCCGGCCGGCGCGGTCGGCTGGGCACTGGCCGTACTGACCGGCATCGTCGTCGGCCACCTCGTCCTCCTCGGCCGCGCCCGCTGGTGGGGCGGCACCGGCTCCGGCGCCGCCCTCACCCTCGCCGTCCTGCTGCTCTACGGCTGGGTCCCGGCCGGCATGGTCAGCCTCACCGTCGTCGTCCTGGTCGGCGTCGCCCGCCGCGGCCGCTGGCGCCAGGGCGTGCTGCACGGCGCCGTCGACATCCTCGGCATCGCCGCCGGTGCCGCCCTGCTCGGCGCCTGCGGCTCCGCGCCGTCCGTCGAGAACCCCTGGCACCCGGACACCTGGACGGTCTCCGCCGCGCCCAAGGTGACGCTCGTCGCCGTCGCCTACCTCGCCGTCACCCGCACCCTGCTCTGGTACTTGCAGTCACCGCGCGCCGGACTGCCCACCATCGCCCGCACCGCCCTCGTCCGGCAGGGCCTCGTCGCGGTCGCGCTGCTCGGCATCGCGCCCCTCATCTGCGTGGTCGCCCTGGCCCAGCCGGTGCTGCTGCCGCTGTTCGCCATCCCGCTGATCGCCCTCGACTCCACCCTGTGGATCGCCCGCGCCCGCGCCGAGGAGCAGCTGCGCGACCCGCTGACCGGACTGCCCAACCGGCAGTGGCTCCAGGAGCGCATCTGGACCGCGCTCGACGACGCCGAGCGGATCGGCGCCCGCACCGCCCTGATGCTGATCGACCTCGACCGTTTCCGCTCGGTCAACGACACCCTCGGCCACCTGGCCGGTGACCGGCTGCTGTTGCAGATAGCCGACCGGCTGCGGCTCGCGCTGCCCCGGGGAGCGGAGGCCGCGCGGCTCGGCGGCGACGAGTTCGCCGTCCTGCTGCCCGTCGCCGACTCCACCACGTCCGCGACCCGCGTCGCCCGCGGCCTGGTCGGCGCGCTCAGCTCCCCGCTCGACCTGGACGGACTCACCCTCGTCCTGGAGGCCAGCGCGGGTGTCGCCGTCTTCCCGGACCACGCCGACGACGCCGAAGGGCTGCTGCGCCGCGCCGATGTGGCGATGTACCAGGCCAAGCGGGACCGTACGGGCGTCGAGGTCTACGAGTCCAAGCGGGACTCCAACACCCCCGACCGCCTCGGACTCCTCGGCGACCTGCGCCGCGCCCTCGACGCGCACGAGGTGGAGCTGCACTACCAGCCCAAGGTCCGTTTCGACGGACAGGTCGCGGGCCTGGAGGCACTGGTGCGCTGGGTGCACCCGGAGCGGGGCAAGGTCCCGCCGGACGAGTTCATAGCGATCGCCGAGTCCTCCGGGCTGATGCCGTACCTCACGGAGTACGTACTGGACACGGCGCTCGCCCAGGTCGCCGAGTGGCGCGCGCAGGAGCTGTTCGTGCCGGTCGCGGTCAACGTCTCGCCGCGCGACGTGCACACCCCGGGGTTCGCCGGGTCCGTCGCCGCCCGGCTGGCCCGGCACGGCGTGCCGGCCGGCGCGCTCCAGCTGGAGATCACCGAGCACGTCCTGCTGGAGGACCCGCAGCGTGCCGCCGACACGCTGGCGGGGCTGACCGGCCACGGCGTGAAGATGTCCCTGGACGACTTCGGCACGGGCTACTCCTCCCTGGTCCACCTGCGGCGGCTCCCCGTCAGCGAGCTGAAGATCGACCGCTCGTTCGTGGCGCGGCTGGCCGTGGACACCGAGGACGCGGAGATCGTGCGGTGCACGGTCGATCTCGCGCACTCGCTCGGGCTGCTGGTCGTCGCGGAGGGCGTCGAGGACGACGAGACATGGGAGAGGTTGCGCGACCTCGGGTGTGACGCGGTGCAGGGGTGGCTGGTGGCCGCGGCGATGCCGCCGGAGGAGACCACGGCGTGGTTGCTGGCGCGGGGGGACCGGGGGTGGCAGCGGCCCGCGGCCGCTCTTCCGGCGGCCGCGGCGGAGGAGACGGGGCGGTAAGGGGGCGGTTCGGTCCGTCGCCGGGCGCGGGTGCGCCGTGGCTTGTCGCGCCCACGCGGCGGAGCCGCACATCGATACAGCCCCGCGCCCCTTGCGGGGCGCTCAGCAGGGCCCCTGCCCGTGAGTCCGGGGAAACCCATTCACCGGCACTCGGCTCCGCCCCATAGGATTGGGCGAAACACACACTCTCACCCAGAGGAACGCTGCATGCCTGGCATCACGCGCGAGGAGGTCGCCCACCTCGCCCGGCTGGCGCGTCTGGAGCTGAAGCCCGAAGAGCTCGACCACTTCGCGGGACAGCTGGACGACATCATCGGCGCGGTCGCCCGCGTCAGCGAGGTCGCCGACCAAGACGTACCGCCGACCTCGCACCCGCTCCCGCTGACCAACGTCATGCGGGCCGACGAGGTCCGTCCCTCGCTCACGCCCGAGCAGGCGCTCTCCGGCGCCCCGGCCCAGGAGCAGCAGCGTTTCAAGGTGCCGCAGATCCTGGGGGAGGAGTAACCGCCATGAGCGACATCATCAGGCTCACCGCGGCCGAGATCGCCGCGAAGATCGCCGCCGGCGAGCTGACGGCCGTCGAGGTCACCGAGGCCCACCTGGCCCGGATCGAGGCCGTCGACGAGAAGGTCCACGCCTTCCTGCACGTCGACCGCGAGGGCGCCCTCGCGCAGGCCCGCGCCGTCGACGACAAGCGCGCCCGGGGCGAGAAGCTCGGCCCGCTGGCCGGCGTCCCCCTCGCGCTGAAGGACATCTTCACCACCGAGGGCGTGCCCACGACCGTCGGCTCGAAGATCCTCGAAGGCTGGATCCCGCCGTACGACGCGACCGTCACCAAGCGGCTGAAGGCCGCCGACGTCGTCATCCTCGGCAAGACCAACATGGACGAGTTCGCCATGGGGTCCTCCACCGAGAACAGCGCCTACGGGCCGACCGGCAACCCCTGGGACCTCACCAAGATCCCCGGCGGCTCCGGCGGCGGTTCCTCCGCCGCGCTCGCCGCCTTCCAGGCGCCGCTCGCCATCGGCACCGACACCGGCGGTTCCATCCGCCAGCCCGCGGCCGTCACCGGCACGGTCGGCGTCAAGCCGACGTACGGCGGTGTCTCCCGCTACGGCATGGTGGCCTTCTCGTCCTCCCTGGACCAGGGCGGGCCCTGCGCCCGTACGGTGCTGGACGCGGCGCTGCTGCACGAGGTGATCGCCGGGCACGACCCGATGGACTCCACCTCCATCGATGCCCCGGTCCCGCCGGTCGTCGAGGCCGCCCGCAACGGCTCCGTCGAGGGCATGCGCGTCGGCGTCGTGAAGCAGTTCCGCGGCGAGGGCTACCAGGCCGGTGTCATCCAGCGCTTCGACGAGTCGGTCGAGCTGCTGAAGAAGCTGGGCGCCGAGATCGTCGAGCTGGACTGCCCGTCCTTCGACCTCGCGCTGTCGGCGTACTACCTGATCGCGCCGTCCGAGTGCTCCTCCAACCTCGCCCGCTTCGACGGCCTGCGCTACGGCGCCCGCGTCGGCGACGACGGCACGCACTCCGCCGAGGAGGTCACCTCCCTGACCCGCGAGGCCGGCTTCGGCCCCGAGGTCAAGCGCCGCATCATGCTGGGCACGTACGCCCTGTCCAGCGGGTACTACGACGCGTACTACGGCTCCGCGCAGAAGGTCCGTACGCTCATCACCCGCGACTTCGAGAAGGCGTTCGAGCAGGTCGACGTGATCGTCTCCCCGACGACCCCGACCACCGCCTTCGCGATCGGCGAGCGCGCCGACGACCCGATGGCGATGTACCTCGCCGACCTGTGCACCATCCCCACCAACCTCGCGGGCAACGCGGCCATGTCGCTGCCCTGCGGCCTCGCGCCGGAGGACAACCTGCCGGTGGGTCTGCAGATCATCGCCCCCGCCCTGAAGGACGACCGGCTGTACAAGGTCGGCGCCGCCGTCGAGGCCGCCTTCGTGGAAAAGTGGGGCCACCCGCTGATCGAGGAGGCACCGTCGCTGTGAGCAAGCTGTCGAAGGCCAAGGGCTTCAAGAAGTCGAAGAACGGCCTGTACCTGTCCATGGCCACCACCGCGTTCGGCGCGCTCAGCGTCGCCAAGCAGGCCAAGCTCGCCCGCGCCGAGAGCGACACGCTCCGGCTGGTCGACGCCGCCGTGTCCGCCGCCGCCATCGCCACCGGCCTCGCCATCCTCTACCGCGAGCTGAAGCGGCTGGGCGACGACGACGTCCTGCTGGGCTGAGAGGGAAGTAGCACCGTGACCACCACGACCGACCTGGTGTCGTACGAGGACGCGCTCGCGTCGTACGACCCCGTCATGGGCCTTGAGGTCCATGTCGAACTCGGCACCAAGACCAAGATGTTCTGCGGCTGTTCGACCGCGCTCGGCGCCGACCCGAACACCCAGACCTGCCCGGTCTGCCTCGGCATGCCCGGCGCGCTCCCGGCGGTCAACGCCACCGGAGTCGAGTCCGCGATCCGGATCGGCCTCGCGCTGAACTGCTCGATCGCCGAATGGTGCCGCTTCGCCCGGAAGAACTACTTCTATCCGGACATGCCGAAGAACTTCCAGACCTCCCAGTACGACGAGCCGATCGCCTTCGACGGCTACCTCGACGTGCAGCTGGAGGACGGCGAGACCTTCCGGGTGCAGATCGAGCGCGCCCACATGGAGGAGGACACCGGCAAGTCGCTGCACGTCGGCGGCGCCACCGGCCGTATCCACGGCGCGTCCCACTCCCTGCTCGACTACAACCGGGCCGGCATCCCGCTCATCGAGATCGTCACCAAGCCGATCGAGGGCGCGGGCGAGCGCGCGCCGGAGGTCGCGCGGGCGTACGTCCGTGAGCTGCGCGAGGTCATCAAGGCGCTCGGCGTCTCCGAGGCCCGCATGGAGATGGGCCAGATGCGCTGCGACGTCAACCTGTCGCTGCGCCCGCACGGCCGGGAGAAGTTCGGCACGCGCAGCGAGACGAAGAACGTCAACTCGCTGCGCAGCGTCGAGCGCGCCGCCCGGTTCGAGATCCAGCGCCACGCGGCCGTGCTGTCGTCCGGCGGCACGATCATCCAGGAGACCCGCCACTTCCACGAGGACACCGGGTCCACGACCTCGGGCCGCGTGAAGGAGGAGGCCGAGGACTACCGGTACTTCCCGGAGCCCGACCTGGTCCCGGTGGCCCCCTCGCGCGAGTGGGTCGAGGAGATCCGGGCCTCCCTGCCCGAGCTGCCGCTGGTGCGCCGCAACCGCCTCCGCGAGGAGTGGGGGATCTCCGGCAACGACATGCAGTCGATCCTCAACGCCGGCGCGCTGGACCCGATCGTCGCCACGATCGACGCCGGCGCCGACGCGGCCTCCGCCCGTAAGTGGTGGATGGGCGAGCTGGCCCGCTCCGCCAACGAGTCCCAGAAGTCGCTGGACGAGCTGGCCATCACGCCGCAGCAGGTCGCCCGGGTCACCGAGCTGGTCACCAAGGGCGATCTCAACGACAAGCTGGCCCGCCAGGTCATCGAGGGCGTCCTCGCCGGTGAGGGCACGCCGGACGAGGTCGTCGACAAGCGCGGCCTGAAGGTCGTCTCGGACGAGGGCGCGCTCTCCGCCGCCGTGGACGAGGCCATCGCCGGCAACGCCGGGATCGTCGCCAAGATCCAGTCCGGCAAGGTCGCCGCGGCCGGCGCCCTGGTCGGCGCCGTCATGAAGGCGACCCGCGGCCAGGCCGACGCCGCCCGCGTCAAGGAGCTGATCCTCCAGAAGCTGGGTGTCGAAGAGGGCTGACCCCGCTCGCCGTAGTGAGCCCCCGGGGGCGCGTCGGACACGACGCGCCCCCATTGTTGTGACTAAACCCACGAACACGGCAAAGGATCATTCCTGCCTGCAAGAGTGACAACGCATTGCTCATGCGTTCTTTGCGGGCTTCTCAGTTCTTCTCGGTTCATGGACGACTGTTCCCGGTCAAAGATCCACAACCAGACATTCCGGGAGCACGTCCGTGGCAGCACTCGCCCGCTGGTGTGTCCGACGCCGTCTCGTCACCGTCCTGCTCTGGCTGCTCACCCTCGCCGGGGTCGCCACCGCCGCCGCCCTGACCGGCACTTCGTACTCCGACGACTACGACGTGCCCGGCACCGAGTCCGGCCGCGCCGCCGCACTCCTCGCCGAGGGCTTCCCCGGACTCGGCGGCGACAGCGACACCGTGGTCTGGCGCACGGACTCCGGCACCGTCCGTGCCGCCGCCGTCGAACAGACGATGAGCGCCACCCTCCGCGACCTCTCCGCACTGCCCGGCGTGGCCGGCGTCACCGGCCCCTACGACGACGCGGACGCGGGCCGGATCAGCGAGGACGGACGCACGGCGTACGCCACGGTCGTCTTCGCGGCACCGGCCGGAGAGGTCGAGGAGGGCGACGCGCGGGCCGTCGTGGACACCGCCCGCGCCGCCGCGACCGACGGACTGCGGGTGGAGGTGGGCGGCAGCGCCGTCGCCACCACCGACACGCCCGACAACCACCTCGCCGAGGCCGTCGGCGTGGCCGTCGCCGCCGTCGTCCTCTTCCTCGCCTTCGGCTCCCTCGCCGCCTCCCTGCTGCCCATCGCCACCGCGCTGGTCGGCGTCGGCACCGCCTACGCCGGCGTCGCCCTGCTCGGACACGCCATGGCCGTCGCCGACTTCGCCCCCATGCTCGGCCTGCTCATCGGGCTCGGCGTCGGCATCGACTACGCGCTGTTCATCGTCACCCGGCACCGGCGCGGCCTGAAACGCGGGCTGACCGTCACCGAGGCCGCCGTCGACGCCGTGGCGACCACCGGCCGCGCGGTCGTCTTCGCCGGCGCCACCGTCTGCATCGCCCTGCTCGGCATGCTCACCCTCCGCCTCGGCTTCCTCAACGGGGTCGCCGTGTCCGCCTCGCTGACCGTGGTGCTCACCGTCGTCGCCTCCGTGACGCTGCTGCCGGCCCTGCTCTCCCTCATCGGACCCCGCGCCCTCAGCCGGCGCGAGCGCCGCCGGCTGGCCGAGCACGGCCCCGGACCCGAACTGCCGACCGGCCTCGCCGCCCGCTGGTCCGCCCTGGTCGAACGCCGCCCCCGGCTCCTCGGCGCCCTCGCCCTCCTCGTCGTCACCGTCCTCGCGCTGCCCGCGCTCGACCTCCGCCTGGGCACCTCCGACCAGGGCAACGACCCCCGGGGCTCCACCACCCGCGCCGCCTACGACCTGCTGGCCGAGGGTTTCGGACCCGGCCTCAACGGCCCCCTCACCCTCGTCACCGAGGTCGGCGGCGCCGAGGACCGGCTCGCCCTGGACAGCCTCGACACCACCCTGCGGGCCACCGACGGCATCGCCTCGGTGACCCCGGTGACCTTCGGCTCCGGCGGCGACACCGCGTACCTCACCGTCGTACCCGACTCCGCGCCGCAGTCGACGCGCACCAGCGACCTCGTCGACCGGCTGCGCTCCGAGGTGCTGCCGCGCGCCGAGCGCGGCACCTCCCTGGAGCTGTATGTCGGCGGGGTGACGGCGGGCTACGACGACTTCGCCGGCGTCGTCGTCGGCAAGCTGCCCCTCTTCGTCGGCGCCGTCGTCGGCCTCGGCTGCCTGCTGCTCCTGCTGGCGTTCCGGTCCGTCGGCATCCCGCTGAAGGCCGCCGCGATGAACATCGCCGCCGTGGCCGGGTCCTTCGGCGTCGTCGTGGCCGTCTTCCAGTGGGGCTGGGGCAGCGACCTGCTCGGCCTCGGCAGCGCGGGCCCCATTGAGCCCTTCCTGCCCGTGATCATGGTCTCGGTGCTCTTCGGACTCTCCATGGACTACCAGGTCTTCCTGGTCAGCCGGATGTACGAGGAGTGGCTGGAGACCGGCGACAACCGGCGGGCGGTCCGCGTGGGACTCGCCGAGACCAGCCGGGTGATCAACTCCGCGGCGGTCATCATGATCGCCGTGTTCCTCTCCTTCGTCCTCGCCGGGGACCGGGTCATCGCCATGTTCGGCATCGCGCTCGCCGCGGCCGTCGCCCTGGACGCCTTCGTCCTGCGCACCCTGCTCGTCCCCGCCCTGATGCACCTGCTGGGCAGCGCCAACTGGTGGCTGCCCCAGTGGCTGGAGACCCGCCTGCCCCGGATCAGCATCGAACCGCCCGAGTGCCGCGACGCCCATGAGAGGCTGACGGACGTCGGCAGCGTGCTGCGGAAGGGGCGGGAGAGGAATGTACGCGATACCACTGGGTGACGACGGAGCCGAACTGAGACCGCTGGAACCCTGGCACGCGGAGGAGTTCCTGGCCCACCTCGACCGGGGCCGGGAGTTCATCACCCGGCACATCCCCTTCGGGACGCAGGCCACCGACAGCCGCTCCGCGCGGGCACTGCTCACCGCGTACGCCGAGAAGCGCGCCGCCGACAGCGGCTTCCTGCACGGGCTGTGGCTGGACGGCAAGCTCGTCGGCGGACTCCTCTTCCGCGTCTTCGACGCCGCCACCGGCGTCTGCGAGATCGGCTGCTGGCTGGAACCGGCCGCCACCGGCAGGGGACTCGTCACCCGCGGCGCCCGCGCCCTGATCGACTGGGCCTTCGACGAGCGCGGCATGCACCGCGTCGAATGGCACGCCTCCTCGGCCAACGTCCCCAGCGTCAACGCCGCCCGCCGGCTCGGCATGACCCGCGAGGGCATCCTGCGGGAGAGCAACCCGTACCGTGGAGTGCGCCAGGACATGGAGGTCTGGGCCGTGCTCGCGCCGGAATGGCGCGCCGCACGCGCGCGTACCTCTCACAACGATCGTTAAGGGACCTCTCAGAGAGCGTCCGTACGGTGCGAGACATGGGAACGAAGACAGTGGACGAGACCGGCGCCGCGACGAAGGCGGACGAGGACAAGGCCGACGTGACCGAGGTCACCGGGGCGAAGGAAGCGCCTCGGGCGACGGACGGCGAGGCGGTCGAGGCCACCGGGAGCACCGAGGCCACCGAGGCCACCGGGAGCGCCGACGAGCCCACCGAGAACGCCGAGGCCACCGAGGGTGCCGAGCCGGCGGCGGAGGCCGAGCCGGAGGGCCCCTCCGGGGTGGGCCAGGGCGCCGGTGCCGTGGTCTCCGCGGCGCTCGGCCTCGTGTCGCTGACCGGCAGCTGGCTGGGCAACATCGCCCAGGCCAAGAAGTCGCTGGAAGCGCAGATGTCGACCAGCTCCTCCTCGGACGTCGGCGTTCTCCTGGAGAAGGGCTACGCCGAGCCCTGGCAGGCCACCGCGATGTGGGGCGGCTTCTTCGCCCTGGCCGCGCTGATCGTCGGTGTCGTCGTGCTGGCCCGGCCCGCGTTCGGCGCCCCCGGCCGGCCGCAGGCCCCGTGGATCAAGTCGGTGGCCTGGGCGGGCGTCGCGCTGGGCGTGATCGGCCTGCTCCTGGCCGTCCTGAAGTACACCGGCGTGCTGCTGGACGTACCCGCGGCGGGCTGACGGCCGAGTCACCCTGAGGGGCCTTAGGACGAAATCCGCGCACCGCGCGGTCGCCTAAGGCCCCTTCCGCGTCCCATGAGGCCCCGCGCGGGGGCCGGACATGCGGCACTCACCCGATGTGAGCGACCCCCCTGGGAGACGAGAGTCGAACCATCGCGAACAGCGATACCGATGCGACCTCCGACCCAGGGATGTGCCATGCACGCGGACTACCTCCACCACCGCTCCGCCGAACTGATCCGCCGCGCCGAGCACCACCGACTGGTGCGCGAGGCACTGCGGGCCCGCCGCGCCGCCCGCCGCGCGGAGGCCGGGCGCGACGCCGGCAGAACCCGCGGCGACCGTTTCGTGCGCGCCGCGTGACCGCCGCCCCGGCAGCGGCTCAGGAAACCGCTGCCGCGCTGTCACACCGACGTGCCATGCTCGGCGGTGTGAGAATCAGCTCCGTCAGCCCCGTCTTCGTCGGCCGCGCCGACGAACTGGCCGTGCTCAACGACGCGCTCGTCCGGGCCGGGCGCGGCGGCGAGCCGCAGGCCCTGCTGCTCGGCGGCGAGGCCGGGGTGGGCAAGACCCGGCTCGTCGAGGAGTTCGCCACCGCCGCCTGTGCCCAGGGCGCCGTCGTCGCCCTCGGCGGCTGCGTGGAGATCGGCGCCGACGGACTGCCGTTCGCGCCGTTCTCCACCGCCCTGCGCGCCCTGCGCCGCGTCCTGCCCGAGGAGCTGTCCGCCGCCGCGGCCGGGCAGGAGGAGGAGCTGGCCAGGCTGCTGCCCGAGCTGGCCGAGACGGGCACCACGAGCCGCGGCGGCCGCCCCGACGAGGGCGACACGGCCCGCCTGTTCGAGCTGGCCGCCCGCCTCCTGGAGCGCGTCGCGGCCCGCCGCACCGTCCTCCTCGTCCTGGAGGACCTGCACTGGGCCGACGCCTCCACCCGTCACCTCCTCGCCTACCTGCTGCGTACGCTGCGCGCCGGTCGGCTCGTCGTCCTCGCCACCTACCGCAGCGACGACATCCACCGCCGGCACCCCCTGCGCCCGCTCCTCGCCGAGCTGGACCGGCTGCGCACCGTCCACCGCATCGACCTCGGCCGCTTCACCCGCGAGGAAGTGGCCCGCCAGATCGCCGGCATCCTCGACGACGAACCCGACGCGCGCCGCGTCGACGACATCTACGCCCGCTCCGACGGCAACGCCTTCTTCGTCGAGGAACTGGCGGCCGCCGCCCACGAGGGCTGCTGCGACGGCCTCACCGACTCCCTGCGCGACCTGCTCCTGGTCCGGGTCGAGGCGCTGCCCGAGAGCGCCCAGCGGGTCGCCCGGATCGTCGCCGAGGCCGGCTCGACCGTCGAACACCGGCTGCTCGCCGCCGTCGCGGGACTCCCGGAGGACGACCTCATCGAGGCGCTGCGGGCCGCCGTGGGCGCCAACATCCTGCTGCCCGCCCCCGACGGCGACGGCTACCGCTTCCGGCACTCCCTGGTCCGCGAGGCCGTCGGCGACGACCTGCTGCCCGGCGAGCGCTCCCGGCTCAACCGCCGCTACGCCGAGGCCCTGGAGGCCGACCCGACGCTGGTCCCCGCCGACGGCCGCGTCACGCGGCTGGCCAGCTACTGGTACCACGCCCACCACCCGGCCAAGGCGCTGCCCGCCGTGCTGGACGCCTCCGTGGAGGCCGGACACCGGCACGCCTACGCGGAGCAGCTCCGGCTCCTGGAGCGGGCCATGGAGCTGTGGGACCAGGCCCCCGACGACGTACGGGCGGCGCTGCGCCCCATCGACGACGCCGGCACCCGCCGCGCCTACGGCTGCGACCCCGACGCGGAGTCGCTGTGCTACCTCGACGTGATGGCCGAGGCCGCCGTGGCCGGCCGGCTCAGCGGCGAACGGGAACGCGCGCTGAAGATCACCAAGCGGGCGCTGGCCCTGCTGGAGGAGGAGCCCGACCCGCTGCGCGCCGCCTGGTTCTGGACCCAGCGCTCCATGCTGATCCAGGCCCAGGGACGCGGCGACGGCTGGCGGGAGCTGGGCATCGCCCAGGACCTGGTCCGCGGCCTGCCGCCGTCCGAGGTGCACGCCGAGGTGTTCTCCATGGCCGCCAACTGGGCCCAGCTGCGCAGCCCCGGACCGGACGCCGTCACCGCCGCCGAGCGGGCCGTGGAGTACGCCCGGATGGTCGGCGCCGCCGACATCGAGCTGAACGCCCGCCTCACCCTCGGCGGGCTGATGGTCGACGCCGGCCGCACCGACCCCGGTCTCGCCGAGATGCGTGAGGTACTGGAGCAGGCGACCGCCGGAGGACGCTCCACCGTGGCGGCCCGCGCCCACGTCAACCTCCCCTCCCACCTGGAGGGCATCGGCCGCTCCCGGGAGGCGGTCGCCCTCCTGCGCCGAGGGGTCGAACTCACCCGCACCGCCGGGCTGCTGGACTCCGAGGCGTGGGTGTGGGGCAACCTCGCCGAGTCGCTGATCTCCGTGGGGTGCTGGGACGAGGCGGCGGAGGCCGCCACCCGGGCCCGTACGGTCACCCTGGCCGCCAAACCGCGCGGCGGCGCCCTGCTGCACGGCGCCCTCGTCGCCCTCGCCCGCGGCGACACGGCCGGGGCCGCCCGGCTGCTCGCCGAGGGCCGCGCGGCGTACGGCACGCACGACCCCATGCCCCAGGTCACCATCCCGTTCGCCACCCTGGCCGTCGGTCTGGCCGCCGCCGAGGGCCGGCCCGCCGAGGCCCGTGACGCGCTGGCCCGCGCCCTGGACGCGGGTTTCCCGCCCGGCACCCAGCGCTACGCCTGGCCACTGCTGGTCGCCGGCGCCGAGGCCGAGAGCGACCTGCGCGGCCCGGCCGCCGCCGGCGCGGACCGCGCGGAGCTGCTCGCCCGGCTGCGCGGCACCGCCCGGACGCTCACCACGGGCGCCCCCGTCTGGCTCGCCCACGAGCGGTGGGTCCGCGCCGCACTGCACCGCGCGGAAGGCCGCGACACCCCGCAGGCGTGGGGCGAGGCGGTCACCGCCTTCGAAGCCGTGGAGCGCCCCTACGAACTCGCCCGGGTCCGCCACCGGCTCGCCGAGGCCCTGCTCACCGCCGGCGGCGAGGACGAACGCCACCGCGCCACGGAGCTGCTCCGCCTCGCCCGCGCCGCCGCCGACCACCTCGGCGCGCGCCCGCTCACCGGCGCCGTGGAACTGCTCGCGCAGCGCGCCCGCCTCCCCCTCGGCCGCGCCGACGGCCCGGCCGCCGCCCCCGCGGACCCGGCCGACCGGCTCGGCCTGACCAGCCGCGAGCGGGACGTGCTGCGCCTGGTCGCCGACGGCCGTACCAACCGGCAGATAGCCGAGGAGCTGTTCATCTCACCGAAGACCGCCAGCGTCCACGTGTCGAACATCCTGGCCAAGCTGGATGTCTCCGGCCGGGGCGAGGCGGCGGCGGTGGCGCACCGGCTGGGGCTGTTCCCGCCCCGCCCGCTCGCCCCTCCCGCCGCGACCGGGACGCCGGGCTGAGTCCTCCGTCCCGCGCACCGGGGCCGGTCTTCTCCCGGTCACCGGGCTGAGTGCCTGGTCCCGGGCGCCGGGTCGAGTCTCCTGTCCCGGTTGCCGGGTTGAGTCTGCGGTCCCGGGCGCCGGGTCGAGTCTCCCGTTCCGCCGGCCGGGCTGAGTCTCCGTCCCGGTACGCCGGGCCGAGTCGTACGCTGGGACGGACACCGGCCGAGGAGGTCATGTGTTCAACGCTTTCGAGGAACTGTTCGCGCCCGGCCGCAAACACACCCGCGACGAACAGAACCGCCTGGAGCTGACCCGGGAGGACGTCGGGGACGGCGACCCCGCACGCGGGCCGATAGACCTCACGTCCGGGAAGGTCGTCGTCCGCGGGCCGCGTCCCGAGGAGAGCGAGGAGCCGGACGCGGACGGCCGGTGAGAAACGCCGTCGGCTACTCCACCTCCAGCTCCAGAATCCGGTCGTCGCCCTTCTCGGGGTCGCCCCGGCCGTCGGTGTTGCTGGTCACCAGCCACAGCCTGCCGCCGCCCGCCGCGACCACCGTGCGCAGCCGCCCGTACTCGCCCTCCAGGAAGGACTGCGGCTCCGCGGCCTCCCCGGTGCCCTTCAGCGGGATGCGCCACAGCCGCTCGCCGCGCAGTCCCGCCATCCAGACGGAGCCCTCGGCGTAGGCGATGCCGCTCGGCGAGGCGTCGTCGGTGCTCCACTGGTCGACCGGGTCGTGGAACGCGTCGTCGTCCGACCTGCCCTCGGCGTCGGGCCAGCCGTAGTTGTCGCCCGGCGTGATCGCGTTCAGCTCGTCCCAGGTGTCCTGGCCGAACTCCGAGGCGAACAGCCGCTGTTTGGAGTCCCAGGCCAGGCCCTGCACGTTGCGGTGGCCGTAGGAGTACACGGGAGAGTCGGGGAAGGGGTTGCCGGGTGCCGGCTCGCCCTCCGGGGTCAGGCGCAGGATCTTCCCGCCGAGCGCCTCCTTGTCCTGGGACAGACCGGTGTTCCCGCTCTCGCCCGTGCCGACGTACAGCATCCCGTCGGGGCCGAACGCGATCCGGCCGCCGTTGTGGATGAAGCCCTTGGGGATGCCCTTGAAGACCGTGTCCGGGGCGCCCAGTTGCTCACCGGCGGGCTTCCCGGCGTCGTACAGCATGCGCACGATCCGGTTGTCCGAGGCGGAGGTGAAGTACGCGTAGACCATGTGGTCGGAGGCGTAGTCGGGGGAGAGGGCGATGCCGAGCAGGCCGCCCTCGCCCTCGGGGGCCACCCCGGGCACCTCGCCCACCTCGGTCTTCCTGCCGCTGTCGCCGTCGACCCGGGTGAGGACGCGCTCGTCGCGGGAGGAGACGAGCAGGTCGCCCTCGGGCAGCGGCGCCAGACCCCACGGGCTGTCCAGGCCGGTGGCGACCGTCCGGGTCACCTTCACCGAGCCCTTCGCGGGCGGCGTGGTCTCGGCGGTGCGCTGCGCGGACGGCGTCCCCGACGGCGACCCCGTCGGCGTACGGCTCGGGGAGGCGCTCGCGTCCCGGCCGGCCGTCCCGTCCCCGTCGGAGGAGCAGCCCGCCGTCAGCAGGAGCGCTGCGGAGGCCAGCACGGCCGAGACGGCTCGACGTTGCACGATCTTGGTCCCTTCGACGCGACGGTTCCCTCATGTCGAACACCGCTCGTGCCCCACAGGTTCCCGGTCGGACGCTCCCCCAACCGGGCCCCCGTGTCCGGCGGCCCTCCGGGTCACTCCCAGGAGCCGAGAGCCGGCGGCAGCGCGCCCACCTCCGCGAGCTCCTCCGGCGTCAGCCGCAGCGCCGCAGCGCCGGCGTTGTCCGCCACCCACCGCTCCTGCTTGGTGCCCGGTATCGGCACCACGTGCCGGCCCTGCGCCAGCACCCAGGCCAGCGCGACCCGCGCGGGCGTCACCCCGTCCCCGTGCCGGGCCGCCACCCGGCGCAGGCCCGCCACGATCGGCTGGTTGGCGGCCATCATCTCGGCGGTGAAACGGGGGTGCCGGGCCCGCAGGTCCTCCCGTTCGAACCCCTCACCGGGCGTCAGCGTGCCGGTCAGGAAACCGTTGCCCAGCGGCATCGCGGCCAGGAACCCGACACCGCGCGCCGCGCACCACGGCAGCAGCGCCTCCAGCGCGTCCGGGGACCACACCGACAGCTCGGCCTCGACCGCGCTCACCGGGAACACCTGCTGTATCCGCTCCAGTTGGCGGATCGTTCCGTCGTGCAGCCGCGCCCCCGCCCGCCGCGACGAACGGGCCCCGACCGCGCACAGCCCCAGCGCCCGGACCTTGCCGGCCCGCACCAGGTCCGCCATCGCGCCCCAGGTCTCCTCCACCGGGATCTCGGGGTCGGCGCGGTGCAGCTGGTAGAGGTCGATGACGTCGGTCCCGAGCCGGCGCAGCGAGGCGTCGCAGGCCCGTCGCACGTAGCCCGGACGGCCGTTGGCCACGATGTGCTGATCGCCGACGAGCAGACCGACCTTCGTCGACACGAAGGCGTCGGCCCGCCGCTCCCGCAACACCCGCCCCACCAGCAGCTCGTTGGTGAACGGGCCGTACATGTCGGCGGTGTCCAGCAGGGACGACCCCAGGTCCAGCGCCCGGTGGACCGCCCTGAGCGACTCGGCGCCGCGCTGCCGGGACGTGCTGTACGCCCAGCTCATCGGCATGCACCCGAGTCCTACGGCCCCCACCGCGAGTGCCGCCGCGCCGATCGTCCTGCGCTCCACGTGGTCGTGACCCTCCCTCTTCCGGTCACCCAACCTAACCTCTGCCGTCACGGCCCCTGACATAGCCTCCTGACCATGACCGCTGACGTATGGCTGCCCATCCCGCCCGACGAGATCGAAGGTCTTCCCGAGGGCCCCCGCTACCTGTTCTGGGACGGCGGTGAGAACGGCGAGCAGGAGTACCCCGCGGACCCCGCGCACTGCGCCTTCTACGCCGTCCCCTACCTGAAGCCGCACGCCGCGCGGGTCGCGCCGCTCAAGCACCTGAGCGGGGTCCGGGTCGTCCAGACGCTGACCGCCGGCATCGACGACGTCCTCTCCCGGCTCTCCGACATCCGGCCCGGTGTCCAGCTGTGCAACGCGCGCGGTGTGCACGAGGCCAGCACCGCCGAACTCGCCCTCACCCTGACCCTCGCCTCGCTGCGCGGCATCCCCGACTTCGTCCGGGCCCAGGACCGGGGGGAGTGGAAGAGCGGCTTCCGGCCCGCGCTGGCCGACCGGAACGTGCTCATCGTGGGGTACGGATCGATCGGCGCCGCGATAGAGGACCGGCTCGTTCCCTTCGAGGTCGCGCGGGTGGCGCGCGTCGCGCGCTCGGCGCGCACGACGGAGCGCGGGCCGGTGCATCCACTCGCCGATCTGCCCGCCCTGCTCCCGGAGGCCGACGTCGTCATCCTCGCGACACCGCTCACCGACGCCACCCGGGGCCTGGCCGGCGCCGACTTCCTGGCCCGCATGAAGGACGGCGCCCTGCTCGTCAACGTCGCGCGCGGACCCGTGGTCGACACCAAGGCGCTGCTCACGGAGGTGGAGAGCGGCCGGCTCCGCGCCGCCCTCGACGTCACCGACCCCGAGCCGCTGCCGCCCGGTCACCCGCTGTGGCAGGCGCCCGGCGTGCTGATCAGCCCGCACGTCGGCGGCCCCACCTCGGCCTTCCTGCCGCGCGCCAAGCGCCTGCTGGCCGACCAGCTGACCCGTTTCGTGAACCAGGAACCCCTGCGCAACGTGATGCTCACGACGGGTGTGTCCGGCGCGTGACACCGGGTCACGGGCGCCTCCGGCGCGCGTGAAAGCCGTAAACGGCGCACTTGTCGTGACAACCGCGCAATCCGTTTCGGGCACCCTCCGCGTTCCTCCAAGCGCGGTGGGTACCCGCATAACCGCTGGTCGTCACGGAGCGTAGAGAAGCTATGTCCCTGAGTGACGAGACTGGTGTATCGTCCCGACAGGGGCAGCGCCGCGCACCGTTCGGCGCCGGGGACGGACATGGAGATCGCGAGGGGGGCGACGGGCGATGCACGGCCTTTGGACCAACGATCCGACGCGGCGGAGCCGCCGCCGACGGCCCTGGTGCACGGCGGCGCGCAGGCGTGGCCGGCACGGCCACGGCGGCCGGCACAGCCATCACCCGCGCAGGCACGGAGGCCGCCGCGCGCACACCGGCCCAGCCCACCGTGACCCGGGCGTGACGCGGACCGGGAGGCCCCGGTGATGTCGCCACCGCCTCCCGCGCCCGCCCTGGACCAGGTGGTGCGGGCCCGGCCCGCGCCGGGACCGCTGCCGCCCCGGCCGTCGGCCGGCGGCGCCCGGACGAGACTGGCCGGCCCGCTGCTGCTGGTCCTGGCCTGCGCGGGATACGCCGTAGGTTCCGCGCTCGGCTGGGGCTCCTCCCGACTCGCCCTGTTCATGGGCGACTTCGGCCTCGGTGCCGCCGCCGGCGCCGCGGCCGTCTCCTGCTTCCTCTACGCCCGCAGCCGCCGTGTCCCCTTCCGGCCGGCCTGGCTGCTGTTCGCCCTGTCCTCCGCCATGGCGTGCGTCGGCAACGCCGTCTGGGGGTGGTACGAGGTCGTCCTGGAGCGGCCCGTGCCCACCCCGAGCTACGCCGACCTGTTCTTCCTGTGCTTCGCGCCGCCCGCCATCGTGGGCCTGCTGGTCTTCGCCAAACGGCCGGCGACCCGCGCGGGCTGGGTCTGCCTCGGCCTGGACGCCTGGCTGATCGGCGGCTCCCTGCTGACCCTCGCCTGGAGCCTGGCGCTGGCCCAGGCCGCCAAGGTCGACGGGTCGAGCGTGGCGCACAGCGCGCTGTCGCTGGCGTACCCGCTGCTCGACATCGCCCTCGTCAGCATCGTGCTCGCGCTGCACTTCAGGCGCTCGCCCGTCTACCGCACCGCGGTCAACACGGCGATCGGCGCGCTCGCGCTGACGGTCATGAGCGACGCTCTGTTCACCTCGCCGCTGCTCCACAACGACTACCGCTCGGGGCAGTTGCTCGACGCGGGCTGGTTCGCCGGCTCGCTGCTTCTCGCCTACGCCCCCTGGGCCGGCCCGCGGCACGGACAGCGGCTCACCGGTGACCCGGCCGCCGACGGCACCGACGGCCCGGACGGGCACGCGCGCGCGGTCCACGAGTACGCGCCCGGACCGGACGGCGCGGTCCACCGCCCGGCCCCCGCGCCCGGCGGCGAACCCGGCCGCTACCCCGCCGCCGCCCGGCCCATCGCCGGTTCGCTGGCCGCGCTCACGCCCTACCTCGCCGCCGCCGTCTGCACCCTGAGCATCCTGTACAACGTGCTCAACGGCCACAGCGTCGACCGCGTCGTCCTGCTGACCGGCGGCACCGTCGTCCTCGCCCTGGTCGTCCGGCAGGGCATCATGCTGCTCGACAACATCACCCTCACCCAGGAACTGGCGCAGAAGGAGAACCACTTCCGCTCCCTGGTGCAGGGCTCCAGCGACGTCATCATGATCGCCGCGCCCAACGGCATCCTGCGCTACGTCTCCCCGGCCGCCGCCGGGGTCTACGGACGCGCCGCCGAGGAACTCGTCGGCCGGGAGCTGGCCGACCTCATCCACCCGGAGGACCTGGGCTGCGTGGTGCACGAGGTGCGCCGCTTCCTCGCCGCCAGCCCCGTCGAGGAACCCACCACCCGCATCGAGTGCCGCTTCCGCTCCGGCCACGGGGGCACCTCCCACGCGGGCGAAGCCGAGAGCGGCGGAGTCTGGCTCAACGTCGAATCCACCGTCAACCGCCACCACGGCGGCCTGATCTTCAACAGCCGGGACGTGACCGAGCGGGTCCGCCTCCAGGCCCAGCTCCAGCACAACGCCGAGCACGACCCGCTCACCGACCTGCCCAACCGCGCCCTGTTCACCCAGCGGGTCCAGCAGGCCCTCTCCGGCCGCCGCGCCTCCGACCGGGGCGCCGCCCTGCGCGGCACCGCCGTCCTCTTCATCGACCTCGACGGCTTCAAGGCCGTCAACGACACGATCGGGCACCAGGCCGGGGACGAGCTGCTCGTCCAGGCCGCCCGCAGACTCCAGGACGCGGTCCGCCAGGGGGACACCGCCTCCAGGCTGGGCGGCGACGAGTTCGCGGCGCTGATCGTAGGGGACGGCACCCGCGACCGGGACGCCCGTGAAGGGCACATCCTGGAGCTCGCCGACCGCCTGAGGCTGAAGCTGTCGCAGCCCTACCTGATCGACGGCAACGATGTCCGCGTCAACGCCTCCATCGGCGTGGCCTTCGCCGAACCGGGCCTCGGCGCGGGGGAGCTGCTGCGCAACGCCGACCTGGCGATGTACCGCGCCAAGGCGGGCGGCAAGGGCCGCGTGGAGCTGTACCGGCCGCAGATGCAGCAGGACGTCGTCCGCAAGGCCGAACTGGCCACGCGCCTGCGCGCCGCGCTGCACGACGGCGAGTTCGCGCTGCTGCACCAGCCGGTGGTGCGCCTGTCGGACGGCCGGATCGCGTCGGTGTGCGCCCAGGCGCGCTGGCGCTCCTCCCAGGGCGTCCTGTTCACCCCGGCCGAGTTCCTGCGCGTGGCCGAGGACGGCGACCGCACCGCCGAGCTGGACCGCTGGATGCTCCAGGAGGCGGTCGAGCAGGCCGCCGACCGGGCCGCGGCCGGCGTCGGCGCCCCCGTGGCCGTCCGGATCGGCGCCCGCCGGCTGCTGGACCGCTCGATGCCGCTCGGCTCGGTCGAAGCCCTGCTGACCCGGTACGGACTGCCGCCCGGCGCCCTGGTGATCGAGCTGTCCGACACCGACCCCCGGGTCCCCCAGGACGAGCTGGAGCGCCGTCTGAACACGCTGCGGCGGGCCGGCGTACGGATCGCTCTCGACGGCTTCGGCAGCGGCCACGCGGCCCTCTCCGCCCTGCGGCGGCTCCCGGTGGACATCCTCAAACTCGACCGGAACCTGGTGGAGGGAGTCGTCGAGTCCGCCCGGCTGTACAAGATCACCAGCGGGCTGCTCCGGATCGCCGCGGACCTCGGACTGAAGTCCGTCGCCGACGGGGTGGACCTGCCCGAGCAGGTCGTCGCCCTGCGCGCGATGGGCTGCACCCACGGCCAGGGCATGGCGTTCTCCGGGCCGCTCGACGAGCACCGGCTGCGCCGGGCGCTCACCACCGGCCGCTACCCGGTGCCGCACGGACCGGCCGAACCCGCCTACACGCGAGGCACGGGCGGCTATGCGACCGGCGTCGCGAACGGTCTCGCGGGCGGGGTGAACAGCGCCGTCACCACCGGTCTGACCAGCGGAGTCGCCGGTGCCGTCGCCGGTGGGGTGGCAACGGTCCTCGGCGGCGGCACGGCCCTGCGCTCACATGATGAGACTCCCGTCCCACCCACTTGACAGTGAGTGTGTGCCGGGGGGAGGGTCAGTTCCATGCGCACCCGAATTCTCGTACTTGGAAAGCGCGTCGGCTGAAGCTGGTGACGTCCGGACCACCCGGAACTCCCAGCGACCCACACCCGGCGCGCTCCCCTCGCTTGCCTTTTGGCACGAGGGGTTTTTTGTTGCACAGGCACCTGCCGCACACCGTACAAACCTCGCCAAAACCCTCAGCATCAGACCCTCAGCATCGAGAAGAGAATGCCGATGACCGAGCAGGCCACCGGGGCCCATCACCCGCAGCCGCGGCCCCGATCCGGAGGACAGTCCGCGCCCGAGCACGTCACGGGTGCGCAGTCCCTCATCCGCTCTCTCGAGGAGGTCGGCGCCGACACGGTATTCGGCATTCCCGGTGGCTGCATCCTTCCGGCGTACGACCCGCTGATGGACTCCACCCGCGTCCGGCACGTCCTGGTCCGCCACGAGCAGGGCGCGGGACACGCGGCCGAGGGATACGCCCTCGCGACCGGCAAGGTCGGCGTCTGCATGGCGACCTCGGGCCCCGGCGCGACCAATCTCGTCACCCCCATCGCCGACGCGCACATGGACTCGGTGCCGCTGGTCGCGATCACCGGGCAGGTCGCCTCCAAGGCGATCGGCACGGACGCCTTCCAGGAGGCGGACATCGTCGGCATCACCATGCCGATCACCAAGCACAACTGGCTCGTCACCGACGCCGACGACATTCCCCGCGTGATCGCGCAGGCGTTCCACGTCGCCTCCACCGGCCGCCCCGGCCCGGTCCTGGTCGACATCGCCAAGGACGCCCTCCAGGCGAGGACCACGTTCTCCTGGCCGCCGGTCATGGACCTGCCGGGCTACCGCCCGGTGACCAAGCCGCACGCCAAGCAGATCCGCGAGGCCGCCAAGCTGATCACCGCCGCCAAGCGTCCGGTGCTCTACGTCGGCGGCGGCGTCCTGAAGGCCGGTGCCACCGCCGAGCTGAAGGTCCTCGCCGAGCTGACCGGCGCCCCCGTCACCACCACCCTGATGGCGCTGGGCGCGTTCCCCGACACCCACCCGCAGCACCTGGGGATGCCGGGCATGCACGGCTCGGTCGCCGCCGTCACCGCGCTGCAGAAGGCCGACCTGATCGTCGCCCTCGGCGCCCGCTTCGACGACCGCGTCACCGGCAAGCTGGACAGCTTCGCCCCGCACGCCAAGATCGTCCACGCCGACATCGACCCGGCGGAGATCGGCAAGAACCGCGCCGCCGACGTGCCGATCGTCGGCGACGCCCGCGAGGTCATCGCCGACCTGGTGCAGGCCGTGCAGAAGGAGCACAGCGAGGGCCAGCGCGGCGACTACACCGCGTGGTGGAAGGACCTGGACCGCTGGCGCGAGACCTACCCCCTCGGCTACGACCAGCCCGAGGACGGCTCGCTCTCCCCGCAAGCGGTCATCGAGCGGATCGGACAGCTCGCCCCCGAGGACACGATCTTCACGGCGGGCGTCGGCCAGCACCAGATGTGGGCCGCGCACTTCGTCCAGTACGACAAGCCCGCCACCTGGCTGAACTCCGGCGGCGCCGGAACGATGGGCTACGCCGTCCCCGCCGCCATGGGAGCCAAGGCCGGTGCCCCCTCGAAGACCGTCTGGGCGATCGACGGCGACGGCTGCTTCCAGATGACCAACCAGGAACTGACCACCTGCGCCCTGAACAACATCCCGATCAAGGTCGCCATCATCAACAACGGCGCCCTCGGCATGGTCCGCCAGTGGCAGACGCTCTTCTACAACCAGCGGTACTCCAACACGGTGCTGCACTCCGGCCCCGACGACGTCAACCCGGCGGCCCGCGGCACCCGCGTCCCCGACTTCGTCAAGCTCGCCGAGGCCATGGGGTGCTACGCCATCCGCTGCGAGGACCCCGCCGACCTCGACAAGGTCATCGAGGAGGCCAACGCCGTCAACGACCGGCCGGTCGTCGTGGACTTCGTCGTCCACGAGGACGCGATGGTCTGGCCGATGGTCGCCGCCGGCACCTCCAACGACGAGATCATGGCCGCCCGGGACGTCCGCCCCGACTTCGGCGACAACGAAGACGACTGAGAGCCGTAGAGGAAGCAAGGAAGCAGACCATGTCCAAGCACACGCTCTCCGTCCTGGTGGAGAACACCCCCGGCATCCTCGCCCGGATCGCCGCCCTCTTCTCCCGCCGCGGCTTCAACATCGACTCGCTCGCCGTCGGCGTCACCGAACACCCCGACATCTCCCGCATCACCATCGTCGTGGGAGTGGAGGACCTGCCACTCGAACAGGTCACCAAGCAGCTCAACAAGCTGGTCAACGTGTTGAAGATCGTCGAGCTGGAGCCGGCCCACGCCGTCCAGCGCGAACTCGTCCTGGTGAAGGTGCGCGCCGACAACGAGACGCGCTCCCAGATCGTCGAGATCGTCCAGCTGTTCCGCGCGAAGACCGTCGACGTCTCCCCGGACGCCGTCACGATCGAGGCGACCGGATCCGGCGAGAAGCTGTCCGCCATGCTCAAGATGCTGGAACCGTACGGCATCAAGGAGCTGGTCCAGTCCGGCACGATCGCGATCGGCCGCGGCGCCCGTTCGATCACGGACCGCTCGCTGCGCGCCCTCGACCGGTCCGCCTGACACACCCGGTGACACGGGCCGCCGCCCGTATTCCGAGACCCCGAACCTTCCCCTCCCCCCACCGGCATACGGTGGGACGCAACACCTGCACTCAAGGAGAGAACCCAAAGTGGCCGAGCTGTTCTACGACGCCGACGCCGACCTGTCCATCATCCAGGGCCGCAAGGTCGCGGTCATCGGGTACGGCAGCCAGGGCCACGCCCACGCGCTGTCGCTCCGCGACTCGGGTGTCGACGTGCGCGTCGGTCTGCACGAGGGCTCGAAGTCCAAGGCGAAGGCCGAGGAGCAGGGCCTGCGCGTGGTGAGCCCCGCCGAGGCCGCCGCCGAGGCCGACGTCATCATGATCCTCGTCCCGGACCCGATCCAGGCGCAGGTCTACGACGAGCACATCAAGGACAACCTGAAGGACGGCGACGCGCTGTTCTTCGGCCACGGCCTGAACATCCGCTACGGCTTCATCAAGCCCCCGGCCGGCGTGGACGTCTGCATGGTCGCCCCCAAGGGCCCGGGTCACCTCGTGCGCCGCCAGTACGAGGAGGGCCGCGGCGTTCCCTGCATCGCCGCCGTCGAGCAGGACGCCACGGGCAACGCCTTCGAGCTGGCCCTGTCCTACGCCAAGGGCATCGGCGGCACCCGTGCCGGCGTCATCAAGACGACCTTCACCGAGGAGACCGAGACCGACCTCTTCGGCGAGCAGGCCGTCCTGTGCGGTGGCACCGCCGCGCTGGTCAAGGCGGGCTTCGAGACGCTGACCGAGGCCGGCTACCAGCCGGAGATCGCCTACTTCGAGTGCCTGCACGAGCTGAAGCTGATCGTGGACCTCATGTACGAGGGCGGCCTGGAGAAGATGCGCTGGTCGATC